>VGAV01000085.1 GCA_016870695.1 Actinomycetota bacterium
CACACGGACGACGGCCCCGCTCCGTGGAGCGAGGGCCGTCGGTCGTATCGAGGTCAGAGCGAGGGTGCGGCGATCGCACTCGCCCCGGCCGGCACGGTGACCGACCCGTCCGCGAGCGTCACGCCGTCCGCGGTCGCCAGCAGGACGCGGACACCGGATGCCACCGGCACCGACGCCGCCGCCTCGGAGAGGTTGACCACGACGACCAGGTCCTGACGGCGCAGCTCGTAGACCCGCCCGCCGTCGCCCTCCGTCGTCCGCGCCGACAGTCCGTCGCGAGAGGGGTCGGTCAGCTCGGGACGCGTCCGCCGCAGCTTCGCCAGCTCGCGGTAGAGGCCCAGGAGCGTCGCATGCCCGTCCTGGTCGGGCTCGTCCCAGTCCAGCTTGGAGCGCTCGAACGTCGCCGGGTCCTGCGGGTCGGGCACCGTCGACTCGTCCCAGCCCATCTTCGCGAACTCGGCGATGCGCCCCTCGGCTGTCACCTTGCCGAGCTCGGGCTCCGGGTGCGAAGTGAAGAACTGCCACGGCGTCTTCGCTCCCCACTCCTCGCCCATGAAGAGCATGGGCGTGCCGGGCGCGGTCAGCGTCAGCACGGCGGAGGCGGCGAGCCGGTCGAAGTCCAGGGTCTGCGAGAGACGGTCGCCCGCGGCCCGGTTGCCGATCTGGTCGTGGTCCTGCGCGAACGTCACGAGGCGCCAGTTCGGCACGGCATCCGGGATGGGGTGTCCGTGCTTCTCCTCGCGGAACGACGAATAGGTGCCGTCGTGGAAGAAGCCACCCTCGCTCACCTTGCGGAACGCGTCCGCGTCGGCGAAGTCCTCGTAGTAGCCGATGGTCTCGCCCGTCAGCGCCACGTGCGCCGTGTGGTGCCAGTCGTCGGACCACTGCGCCGTCAGCCCGTAGCCGCCGGCCTCGCGGGGCAGGATGAGCTTCGGATCGTTCATGTCCGACTCGGCGATCGTCGTCAGCGGCACGCCGCGGTGCGCCGACAGCGCGTCGGTCCGCTCGGCGATCTCCTGCAGGATGTGCACCGGTCGCTCGTCGAGCAGCGCGTGCACGGCATCCAGGCGGAGACCGTCGACGTGGTAATCCTTCATCCACATCAGCGCGTTCTCGAGGATGAAGGCGCGCACGGCGTCCTCGTCCAGGTTGACGGAGTCGCCCCAGGTGTTCCGGCTGCCCTCGCGCAGGTACTCGCCGAACTCCGGCAGGTAGTTGCCCGACGGTCCCAGGTGGTTGTAGACGACGTCCTGGATGACCGCGAGACCGGCCGCGTGGGCGGCGTCGACGAAGCGCTGGTAGGCCTCCGGCCCGCCGTACCCCTCGTGCACGGTGTACCAGAGGACCCCGTCGTAGCCCCAGTTCCACGTCCCGTTGAAGCCGTTCACCGGGAGCAGCTCGACGTGCGTGACCCCCAGGTCGACGAGGTGGTCGAGGCGCCCGATGGCGGCATCCAACGTCCCCTCCGGCGTGAAGGTCCCGAGGTGCAGCTCGTAGATGAGACCGCCCGGCAGCTGGCGCCCCGTCCAGGCGGCGTCGTTCCAGCTGTAGACCGACGGGTCGAACCAGGCCGAGGCCTCGTGCACGCCCCCGGGCTGACGCCGCGACCGCGGGTCGGGGCGCAGGTCGTCCCCGTCGCCGAGGACGAAGCCGTACCGTTCGCCGTCGGCGAGGTCGACGGGAGTCGACCACCACCCGTCAGCGGCGGCCGTCATCTCCACGTCTTCGACGACCATGTCGCCGCTGTCGTCGAGCCGGCGCAACCGGACGCGCTCTGCCTTGGGTGCCCAGACGTCGATGCTCATCAGAGGTGTTCCCTTCGTATGGGAGAGATCGGGGGGATGCGGGGCGACAGGTGGGCCGCCCCGCGCGTGACGATCAGAAGATCAGAAGGGCCACGGGGTAGACCGCCAGCAGGTCGGCCAGCGGAACGGCGCCGCCCGCGAACGAACGACCGGTCAGCACGTCGATGACGGGCGTGTCCGGCAGCAGCACCACGGTGTCGCGCCAGCCGCCCGCGGCCTCCAGCCCGTGGGGCAGACGCGTCGCGACGGCGAACACTCCGCCGCGATCGAACGCGACGACGTGGTCGGCCGCCGCTCCGGCAGCCTCCAGCGGACGGTAGATCTCGAGCGGGTGCTCGCGGCGCAGACGCAGCGCACGCGAGGTCACGAGCAGCTTGGCCGCGCCCGTGGCATCCACGGCCGGAGCCGGCGCTCCGGGGGCGTCAATCGCGGCGAGCAGTCGACGCCGCTCGGCGAAGTCGACCGCGCGGCGGTTGTCGGGATCGACGAGCGACTGCTCCCACAGCTCCGAGCCCTGATAGACGTCCGGGACGCCCGGGCCCAGGATCTGCAGCAGCTTGGCCGACAGGCCGTTCGACCACCCCGCGGGCGAGATCTCGTCGACGAAGGCGCGGACGCGCTCGGCGGCGGGGCCGGTGGCGGCGTCGACGACGGCGTGCATGCGCTCCTCGAACGCCTCGTCCTGCTCCCACCATCCGGTGACCTCGGACGCCTCGCGCGCCGCCTTCTCGGCGTAGGCGTGCAGGCGCTCGCGGTAGTCCTTCAGCCCTTCCGCGGTGTCCGCGGTGGCCGGCCACGCCCCGACGATCGCCTGCCACAGCAGCGCGTCGAACGGCCCGTGACCGGTGGAGGCGATCTCGCGGAACTCGGCCAGGACGGCGGACCAGCGCTCGGGGATCTCGGCGAGGACGGTGATGCGGGCACGCGTGTCCTCGCCGCGCTTGGTGTCGTGCGTCGAGAGCGTGGTCATGGCGCTCGGCCACGATGCGTGACGCTGTGCCTGCGCGGAGTGGAAGTGCGGGACGTCGAGGGAGAACTCCCCCGGGTCGCCGCCCACCTCGGTGAGCGATCCCAGCCGCGTGTAGCGGTAGAACGCCGTGTCCTCGACGCCCTTGGCCATCACGGGCCCGGTCGTCTGCTGGAAGCGCCAGGCGACCTCGAGGCTCGTGTCGGCGAGCACCGGGACGAGCTTCTCGATGACGTCGCCGAGCTCGGGACGACGGACCTCCGCCTCGCCCGCCGCGGCATCGAGGTGCGCGCGGCCGGCCGGCAGGTAGGAGCGGTAGACGGGGAAGCACGCGAGGACCTCGGCCAGCGCGTCCTGCAGCGTCTCGGCGTCGAACTCCTGACGGAGCTCCGCGGGAAGACCGCGCACGAGACGGCGGATCTCCGACACCTGGATGGAGTCGGCGATCTTGCGTTTCGTATCGTGGATGAGGTCGTGCCAGCCGGTCAGCGGCTCCAGGCCGCTGTCGGCGCGCAGGCGCGCGTCGAGAGCGTCCAGCGCCGCCTCTCCGGCGGGATCGGTCAGCACCCGGTCGATCTCGGCGAGAGCGTCGTAGCCCGTGGTCCCCGCGGTCCTCCACCACGAGGGCAGGGCTTCGCCGTGCTCGAGGATCTTTTCGCCGAGGACGTAGCCGACCTCGCCCTCGCCCGCGTCCTCCAGGGCGACCGCGAGCTGGTCGAGGTACCCGCCCGGGTCGACGAGGCCGTCCGGGTGGTCGACGCGCAGACCGTCCGCGAGGCCCTCGCGTACCCAGCGCAGGATCTCGGCGTGGGTCGCCTGGAACACCTCCGGCAGCTCGACCCGGACTCCCGCGAGCGTCGTGACCGCGAAGAAGCGGCGGTAGTTCAGGTCGGCCGCCTCGTCCTGCCAGAAGCGCAGCTCGAAGTTCTGCGCGGCCAGCAGGGCGCGGATGCCGTCACGGGACGCCGCAGCCGTGGCATCCGGAGCCGTGCCGGGCGCGACCGGGAAGGCGTGGTCGTAGTACCGGATGAGACCGTCAGGAGCGTCGTCCGCGGGTGTCGGGTCGTAGGCGATCTCGTCAATCACCGCGTCGAGGTGGTCGCCCAGCACCGGCACCCGCACCTTGCCCGCACCGAACTCCCAATCGATGTCGAACGCCCCCGCGTGGGCCGAGGCACGGCCGAGCCGGAGGACGTCCCACCACCAGGCGTTGGTCCGGGGCTCGGAGACGCCCATGTGGTTGGGGACGATGTCGATCAGGATGCCGAGTTCCTGAGCCCGGGCGGATGCCACGAACCGATCGAGTCCCTCGGCGCCCCCGCGGGCCGGGTCCACGCGCGTGACGTCGACGACGTCGTACCCGTGGTCCGACCCGGGCGTGGCCTCCAGGATCGGCGAGAGGTACGCCCACGAGATCCCGAGGTCACGGAGATATCCCGTGACCTCGGCGGCGTCGTCGAGGGTGAACGACTCGCGGATCTGGAGGCGGTACGTCGACAGCGGCGCGCGCACCGGTCAGAGCTCCGGCTTCGGGGCCTGCGCGGGCAGGTCGTCCGCGCCGACGGCGAGGACCTGCGCGGTGAGCGACGCGGCGACCGAGTGGTCCACCTCGGGCTCGGGCACGTGGTGCTCGCGCAACACGATGAGCGACTTCGGCTCCAGCGGCAGCGTGTCGCCGGGTTCAAGGGGCTCGGTGTTGGCGCGCTCCCCCGCGGTGTCGACGTAGGCGTCCCATTTCGGGGCGTACTCGAACGCGGGGAGCTGGAAGTCCACCTGCTCGTCGCCCGCGTTGAACAGGACGAGGAAGTGGTCGTCGCTGATCGACTGGCCCCGGCGGTCGCGCTCGCGGATGCCCTGGCCGTTGAGGAAGACCCCCACCGCGCGACCGAAGCCGCTGTCCCAGTCCTCGGGCTGCATGAGCGAGCCGTCCGGACGCAGCCACACCACGTCGGGGACCGGCGCCCCCTCCTCCATCTTCACCGGGCGGCCGTCGAAGAACCGGCTGCGGCGGAAGGTGGGGTGCTGCTTGCGCAGACGGGCGAGCGCCGCGGTGAACTCGATCAGCGGGGTGTCCACGGTGGACCAGTCCACCCACGTGATCTCGTTGTCCTGCGCGTACCCGTTGTTGTTACCGCCCTGCGTGCGCCCCAGCTCGTCGCCGTGCAGGAGCATCGGGACGCCCTGGCTGAGCAGCAGCGTCGCGATGAAGTTGCGCTGCTGCTGCGCCCGGCGCTTCAGCACCTCGGGGTCGTCCGTCGGCCCCTCGACGCCCATGTTGCTCGAGCGGTTGTGCGATTCGCCGTCGTTGTTGTCCTCGCCGTTGGCCTCGTTGTGCTTCTCGTTGTACGACACGAGGTCGCGCAGCGTGAACCCGTCGTGGGCGGTGACGAAGTTGATGGATGCCACCGGCGCACGGCCGGAGTGCTCGTACAGGTCCGCCGAGCCGGTCAGGCGCGAGGCGAACTCGGCGAGAGCCTGCGGCTCCCCCCGCCAGAAGTCGCGGACCGTGTCGCGGTACTTGCCGTTCCACTCGGTCCACTGGGGCGGGAAGTTGCCGACCTGGTAACCGCCGGGACCGACGTCCCACGGCTCGGCGATGAGCTTGACCTGCGAGACGATCGGGTCCTGCTGCACGAGCTCGAAGAAGGCCGCCAGGCGGTCGACCTCGTAGAACTCCCGGGCGAGCGTCGACGCGAGGTCGAAGCGGAAGCCGTCGACGTGCATCTCCAGCACCCAGTACCGCAGCGAGTCCATGATCAGCTGCAGCGTGTGCGGGTTGCCCACGTTCATGCTGTTGCCGGTGCCGGTGTAGTCGGTGTAGTACCGCTTGTCGTCGTCCTCGAGGCGGTAGTACGCCTCGTTGTCGATGCCGCGCATCGACAGGGTGGGGCCCATGTGGTTGCCCTCGGCGGTGTGGTTGTAGACCACGTCGAGGATGACCTCGATGCCCGCCGCGTGCAGCGCCTTGACCATGGCCTTGAACTCCTGCACCTGCTGGCCGTGGTCGCCGGTCGAGGAGTAGGTGTTCTGCGGGGCGAAGAAAGCGATGGTGTTGTAGCCCCAGTAGTTCGACAGACCCTTGTCCTCGAGGGTGGAGTCGTTGACGAACTGGTGGACCGGCATGAGCTCGATCGCGCTGATGCCGAGCTTCTTCAGGTGGTCGATGACGGCCGGGTGGGCGATGCCGGCGTAGGTGCCGCGCAGCTCCTCGGGGACCTCGGGGTGCAACTCGGTGAGGCCCTTGACGTGGGCCTCGTAGATGAAGGTCTCCGCGTACGGCGTCTTCGGCTGACGGTCTCCCGACCAGTCGAAGAACGGGTTGACGACGACGCCCTTCATCATGTGGGGCGCGGAGTCCTCGTCGTTGAACGAGTCCGGGTCGCCGAACTCGTAGCTGAAGACCGGCTGGCCCCAGTCGATCTGCCCCTCGACGGCCTTCGCGTAGGGGTCGAGGAGGAGCTTCGCGGGGTTGAAGCGCTTGCCGTTCGCGGGGTCGTACTCCCCGTGCACGCGGTACCCGTACCGCTGCCCGGGGAGGACGTTGGGGAGGTAGGCGTGCCAGACGAAGGCGTCGACGTCGATCAGCTCGTAGCAGGTCTCCGTTCCGTCCTCGTCGAAGAGGCAGAGCTCTACCTTCTCCGCTCCTTCACTGAACAGGGCGAAGTTCGTCCCATTACCGTCGTAAGTGGCCCCGAGGGGATAACTGGATCCTGGCCATACCTGCTGCACGTCGCTCACGATAGACCAGCGTTGTTTCCGCGGAAGACCGCCGTCATCGCTGTTGACACCCGCACCCCCCGCGACTATGCGCGCGCATCGCGCGCCGACCGGTTGCGCCGTCCAGGTGCGTTCGACCGGATGCTGCAGCCAGTCGATCAGCGCACCTCAGGCGCGTTCGGGCGGGTGCTGCAGCAGGTCGATCCGTTCGTCCAGGTAACGGTCGAGCGGCATGAGCCCACCGGCCGCGCTCCAGCGGACGACGACGGCACCGCCGCGCAGGGCGACCGGGGTCGACCGCTCGTCGAGCGCGTCCATGTCGACGGGATGCCATCCGATATGCACGACCGCCCCCTCCGGGACGCCTCCGCGTGCGGCGGCGGCGGCGAGCTCGGCGCGGCGGCGCTGCGACTCGGCGGCGAACCCCCGGCGGACCTCGGCGCGGGACCGGACGATGTCGCCGGTGGCGAGCAGCGCGTCCTCGGTGAGCAGCAGAACGCCGAGGTGCCAGGCCGTCGCCGTGGGCACGATGCGGGGAGCGCGGGGGAAGCCCAGTAGCCGTCGCCCCTCCTGCAGCTCGCCGATCCTCTCCCGCGGCGCGTCGGTCAGACGTGCGCGGGCCGCGTCGAGCAGGTCGTCGAGCGCATCGGTCACCGGTCGCCTCCCTCGTCCCGTGCGGCGAGAGCCCGTTCCAGGTTCTTCGCCGCCTCCCGTGCGCTGCGCTGCGCCTCGGCCCGCTCCGTCTCCCGGCGCTCCACCTCGCCGTCGGCCGCGGCCGCGTCCTTCTCGACGCGGGCGAGCTCGGCCCGCAGCGCGGTCACGCGCTCGTGCACCCGATCGGCGTGCTCTCGTGCCGTGGCGAGACGGCTCTCGGCCGACGACACCGTGCGGTCGGCCTCGACCCGGGCGCGCTCCGCCTCGCGCACGGCTCGCTCGGCGGCCTTCCGCGCCCGGCGGGCGGCGAGGTCGTCGCGCACCGGCGCGGCAGGAACGGCGCCCGGGACGCCGCCCGCGACCGCCGCGCCGAGCGCGTCGCCGTCGAGGTCCCCCGGCTCGATCGTGGTGACGAGCCGACCGGTGAGGATCGCGGCGGCGGCCGCCGCGTCCACGACGGCCGCGTTGACGGTGTGCTCCACCGCCTCGGTCATGGCCGGGCTGAGCGTCGTGCCGGCCTCCGCCGCGAGCTCGGCGGCGCGACGGGCCAGAGCCGAGACCAGCGCGCGTCGCTGCTTCCCCAGACGCGCCAGCTCCGCGGCATCCAGGTCGTCCTGCGCCTCGTGCAGCGCGGCCGAGAGATCGACGGCCTCCCCCAGCTGGCCGTCCCGCACGAGCAGGTTGACGGCCCAGGCCGCGACGGTGGGCTTGCGCAAGCGTTTGACGCGCGTCGCGAGGGACCCGGACACCTCCGCCGCTCGGGCGTTGCGCGACGCGGTGAACGTCGCCGGCGGCTCCGCGTACAGCGCGACCGCGATCTCGTCGAGGCGGGCGTCGTCGTCGCTCATCCCTCCATTGTGGCGGTGCGGGCGGGACACCCGTCCTGGCAGGTCGTCCGGGGCCGGCGGACGCACGCGCCCTGCGTGCTGTCAGAGCGCGACGACGTCGATCCCGGAACCGCGGATCTCCCGGTGCAGCCGCTCCATGCGCGCATCGAGCTCGGCGGCGGTGTCGGCGGCGTCCTTCAGCTGCGCGAGCAGTTCGTCGGGGACCAGGCGGTCGTACTTGTAGTAGATCTTGTGCTCCAGGCTCGCCCAGAAGTCCATCGCGATCGTCCGGAACTGCACCTCGACGGGCACGTGCACCCGCCCGGTGGAGAGAAAGACGGGCACCTCC
>VGAV01000086.1 GCA_016870695.1 Actinomycetota bacterium
CGCGGCTCGCGCAGAGCTCGGCCGCCGTGTCGTCCTCCAGCGTCCCGAGCAGGGGAACGCCCGAGATCACGCGCCAGGAGCCGGCGGCATCCGGAGCCAGCACGAACACCTCGCGGCTGAGCTCGGTCACGACGTAGAGGTGACCGGAGGGATGCCACAGCCCGTGGCGCGGGCCGCTGCCGCGGGGCAGCGCCACCTCCTGCAGGAGCCGCAGGCCGCCGCCGCCGGGTCGCCAGAACCGCACGAGGTCGTAGCCCATGTCGGTCGTGGCGACGCCGCCGCCGGGGAGGAAGATCGCCTCGTGCGCGCGGGAGACGCGGACGCCGGCACGCGCCTCCTCGGTCTCGGCGTCGGTCTCGGGGACGGCGTCGTAAGCGGGGACGAGGTGGCGGAACTCCTCCCCCGCGGCCTCGCGGAGGGCGCGGGCGGCCGCCGCGAGATCGGGGACGACCGCCCCCGACACCGTCGCTCCCGTCGCGATCTCGTCGTCGTTCGACGGCGCCCCGAAGGGGTCGGTGGCCGCCGGGCCCACGACGGGCGTGGACGACGGACGCCCGGAGGCGTCGAGGTCGATGCGGACGATGCGGCCGTCGCCCCAGCAGCTCGCGACGAGGAAGGACGCGTCCGGCGCCACCGCGACGTGGCAGACCGCCTCTCCGACGGGCACCGCGGAGCCGATCGGCCCCAGCCGCGCCTCGCCGGTGCGACGGTATGCCTGCACGGTGCCGTCGGACTCCAGCGCGGCGTAGACGATGTCGTGCACCGGGTGCGCCGCGACCCAGGACGGGGATCCCGGTGCGGCCACCGCGGTGCCGACCATGCCGAGCGGCCCGGACGCCCACGCGGAGTCGACGTCCCCCGCCTGCAGCATGCCGATGCCCTCGGCGGAGCCGGTCGCGGGCGCGTACGCGCCGACCCAGAAGCGCACGTCAGTCGATGAGGTCGTGGCGCACGATGACCTGGTCGCGCGCCGGACCGACGCCGATGACCGAGATCCGCGTGCCGCTCATCTCCTCGAGCGCCAGCACGTAGTCCTGCGCGGTCTGCGGCAGGTCCTCGAAGGTGCGCGCGGTCGAGATGTCCTCGCTCCACCCGGGCAGGTACTCGAGGATCGGCTTCGCGTGGTGGAAGTCCGTCTGGTTGACGGGCAGGTCGTCGTACCGCTCGCCGTCGACGTCGTACGCGACGCAGACGGGGATCTGCTCCAGGCCGCCGAGGATGTCGAGCTTGGTGAGCACGAGGTCGGTGATGCCGTTGATGCGGGTCGCGTAGCGCGTGATCGGGGCGTCGTACCAGCCGACGCGGCGCGGACGGCCGGTGGTCGTGCCGAACTCGAAGCCGCGCGAGCGCAGCCAGTCGCCCTTCTCGTCGAAGAGCTCGGTCGGGAACGGACCGGAGCCGACACGGGTCGTGTACGCCTTGACGATGCCGACGATGCGGTCGAGGCGGTTCGGACCGACGCCCGAGCCCGTCGACGCGCCGCCCGCGGTGGCCGACGACGACGTGACGAACGGGTAGGTGCCGTGGTCGACGTCGAGCATGGTGGCCTGCCCGCCCTCGAACACGACGACGTCGCCGGCATCGAGGGCGTCGTTCAGGAGCAGTCCGGTGTCGGCCACCATCGGCCGCACGCGCTCGGCATAGGAGAGCAGGTCCTCGACGATCTCGTCGACGGTGATGGACCGGCGGTTGAAGACCTTGACCAGCAGGTGGTTCTTCTGGTCGAGGGCGCCCTCGACCTTCTGGCGCAGGATGTTCTCGTCGAACAGGTCCTGGATCCGGATGCCGACGCGGTTGATCTTGTCGGCGTAGGCGGGGCCGATGCCGCGACCGGTCGTACCGATCTGCCGCTTGCCCAGAAACCGCTCGGTCACCTTGTCGAGCGTGCGGTGGTACTGCGTGATGATGTGCGCGTTGGCGCTGATCTTCAGTCGCGAGGTGTCGAGGCCGCGCGCGTTGAGCGCCTCGAGCTCGTTGAAGAGCACCTCGAGGTCGACGACGACGCCGTTGCCGATGACGGGGGTCACCCCGGGCGACAGGATGCCGCTCGGCAGCAGGTGCAGCGCGTACTTCTCGTCACCGATGACGACGGTGTGGCCGGCGTTGTTGCCGCCGTTGAACTTGACGACCCAATCGGTGCGCTCCCCGAGGAGGTCGGTGGCTTTGCCCTTGCCCTCGTCTCCCCACTGGACGCCGACGATCACGATTCCGGGCATGTGCGCTCCTCGCGTGTGTTCCGGGCGGTACACCCCATCCTATCGAGAGGCGCCGACGGCCCCGCCGCAACCCCTCGGATCCGGGATGCCGCCTCCCTACCCTGGTGAAATGTATAAGTCACGTGGGTGGGCGACCGGGTGGAGTGCCGCCCGCCTCGCGATCGCCGCGCTCATCGTCGCCGCCATCGTCGCGCAGTTCCTGTCCACGACGGCCAACGCGGCCGCCGAGGGGCGGGAGATGCCCACGACGGTCGCCAACTTCTTCAGCTACTTCACGATCCTGTCCAACACCGCCTCGGCCGCGGTGCTCATCGCGGCGGCCGTCTGGTTCCTGCGTCGCGGACGGCGCATCGCCCCCGAGCCGCCGGCGATCGCGGCCGCCCTCGCCTGGGTCACGACGTACATGGTCATCACCGGGGTCGTCTACAACACCCTCCTCCGCGCCATCTCGATCGGCCCCGACACGGTGGGCTGGTCGAACGAGGTGATGCACGTCTGGGCGCCCCTCTTCCTGCTGATCGACCTGTTCGTCGGCCCGAACCGCCGCCGTCTGCCGTGGGGCGCCGCCGTCGGCGCGGCCGCCTTCCCCCTCGTCTGGATCGCCTACACCCTCCTGCGCGCACCCCTCATCACGAACCCGACGAACGGCCTGCCGTACTGGTACCCGTACCCGTTCCTCGACCCGAACGACGGCGGCTGGGGCAGCGTGATCCCCTACATCGTCGGCATCGCCGTGGGCATCGTCGTGGTGGCCGTCGGCGTCGTCGCGATCGGCCGGAGGCGTGGCATCCGGGTCTCCCCCTCGCCCCGCGCTCGGGCGGCCTGACCGGGGAATCGTCGTCCCTCGACGGACCGCGGATCATTCCCCGGGCGCAGGAGATCAGCCGGTGGCCGGACGATGTCGTCCCGCAGACGTCCTACGTTGCCGGGATGACCAGTCGAAACGCCTCCCTCACCGGCCGCACCACCTACGCGACCGCCAGCTTCGTCCTCGGCATCTGCTCGTTGATCGCCGGGTGGATCTTCATCGCCCCGCTCGTGGGCCTCGTCCTCGGCGTGAAGTCGCGCGGTCGCGAGCCGCAGGCGCGCACGATGTCCGGCTGGGGCATCGCCCTCAACGCGATCGCCCTCTTCGGCTGGATCGTCGTGCTGATCCTCATCGCCGGCGGCTACATCCTCTCGGGCTGGTGGTGGGGCGGCATGTGAGGCTGCCGGAGGAGCGGCGACGGGATGCCACTCCCCGCAGCCGTTCCGTCCTCCCGACCGCGGCGGCGATTCCCCACCGTCGACGGGTGCCGCCCCGTAGCCTGGGAGCGTGCGAACGCGTGTGATCCCGGCCGTGCTGGCCGCTGCGACCCTCCTCCTCCTGTCCGGCTGCGCCACGTCGTCCCCGACGGGGACCGCCGCGGCGGAGGGCTGCTCCTACCCCGCGTCCGGTCAGGGCTCGCGCGCGGTGACGGCCCCCGATCCCGCGGAGACGCCGACCGGCGAGGTCGCCGCGGTGCTGGAGACGTCCGCCGGGGAGATCCCGATGACCCTCGACGCGGACCGCACGCCCTGCACGGTGGGCAGCTTCGTCTCCCTCGCGGAGCAGCAGTACTTCGACGACACGCAGTGCCACCGCCTGACGACGCAGGGCATCTTCGTCCTGCAGTGCGGCGACCCCACCGCCACCGGCAGCGGTGGGCCCGGCTACCGGTTCGACGACGAGCTCGACGGAACCGAGACCTACCCCGCGGGGACGGTCGCGATGGCCAACGCCGGTCCGGGGACCAACGGCTCGCAGTTCTTCCTCGTCTACGAGGACACGCAGCTGGACCCGAACTACACCGTGTTCGGTCAGCTCTCGCCGGAGGGTCTCGCGGTGGTGCAGGGCATCGCCGCCGCGGGCACGAGCACGGGCGGCCCCGACGGTCCGCCGGCCGACGCGGTGACGATCACGGGCGTGACGATCGGCTGACGCCGGCCTGTCGGGCCCCGTCCCGTCCGGCGGGTCGGGGCGCGGCATCCCTCCCCAATAGAATCGAGGGCATGTCCAAGGTCTTGCAGTCCCTTCCCGTCGGCGAGCGCGTCGGCATCGCGTTCTCGGGTGGTCTCGACACCTCGGTGGCCGTCGCGTGGATGCGCGACAAGGGCGCCGTGCCGTGCACCTACACCGGCGACCTGGGACAGTACGACGAGGACGACATCGCCTCCATCCCGGGCCGCGCCACGCAGTACGGCGCGGAGATCTCCCGGCTGGTCGACTGCAAGACGGCCCTGGTCGAAGAGGGTTTCGTCGCCCTCGCCTGCGGCGCGTTCCACATCCGCTCCGGCGGTCGCACCTACTTCAACACCACGCCCCTCGGCCGCGCCGTCACCGGCACGCTGCTCGTGCGCGCCATGAAGGAGGACGGCGTCGACATCTGGGGCGACGGCTCCACCTACAAGGGCAACGACATCGAGCGGTTCTACCGCTACGGGCTGCTCGCCAACCCCGCCCTGCGCATCTACAAGCCGTGGCTCGACGCCGACTTCGTCACCGAGCTCGGCGGCCGCAAGGAGATGAGCGAGTGGCTCGTCGCCCACGACTTCCCGTACCGCGACAGCACCGAGAAGGCGTACTCGACGGACGCCAACATCTGGGGCGCCACGCACGAGGCCAAGACGCTCGAGCACCTCGACGTCTCGCTCGAGATCGTCGAGCCCATCATGGGCGTCCGCTTCTGGGACCCCGCCGTCGAGATCGAGACCGAGGACGTCACCGTCGAGTTCGAGGCCGGCCGCCCCGTCGCGGTCAACGGCACGCGCTACGACGACCCGGTCGAGCTGGTCCGCGAGGTCAACGCCATCGGCGGTCGCCACGGCCTCGGCATGAGCGACCAGATCGAGAACCGCATCATCGAGGCCAAGTCGCGCGGCGTCTACGAGGCCCCGGGCATGGCGCTGCTCTTCCTGACCTACGAGCGCCTCGTCAACAGCATCCTCAACGAGGACACCCTGGCCACCTACCACGAGCAGGGCCGCCGCCTCGGTCGACTCATGTACGAAGGCCGCTGGCTCGAGCCGCAGTCGCTCATGCTGCGCGAGTCCATCCAGAAGTGGGTCGGGTCGACGATCACCGGCTCCGTCACCGTGCGCCTGCGCCGCGGTGAGGACTACAC
Organism: Actinomycetota bacterium; assembly: GCA_016870695.1. GTDB lineage: Bacteria > Actinomycetota > Actinomycetes > Actinomycetales > Microbacteriaceae > Microbacterium. Next base: position 5,360 of record VGAV01000086.1, read on the forward strand.
GATCCTCGACACGGTGGCATCCGGGATGTCCTACTCGCCCGAGAAGCTGTCGATGGAGCGCGTCGGCGACGCCGCCTTCGGTCCCGTCGACCGCATCGGCCAGCTCACCATGCGCAACCTCGACATCGCCGACTCGCGCGCGCGACTCGAGCAGTACGCGAGCCTCGGCCTCATCGGCGGCCCGACCGGCGAGCTCGTCGGCGACGTCGCCGCCGGCGGCGCGCGCGAGATCATCGAGCCTGCCGCTCCCCTCGACGCCGCCGGCGAGCGCCTGGCGGAGAAGACGGATGCCGCGGGCGAGGCCGCCGCGTTCGACACCGGCACCGACTGACCCGTACCCGCGAAGCCGGTGGTCCTTCGGGGCCGCCGGCTTCGTCGTTCCCGCGGTTTGCTGCGGCGGGGACAGGCGATGGTTCGAGAATAGGCGGATCGCCGGCGGAACGGCCTGTCTCGGAGCACCTTCCTGTCCTGGGGACGGGACGCCAGGACGAGCCCGATCAGAAGTTGCACACCTTTGTGCATTTTCGGCGTACACTGGTCCTCCGTGACCACCTCCTCCCGCCGCGACGCCGTCCAGAACCGCGCCGGCATCCTGACCGCCGCCACCGCGGCCATCGGGCACGACCCGCGCGCCTCGATCGACACGATCGCCCGCCGCGCCGGCCTCTCCCGCCGCGCCTTGTACGGCCACTTCGACGACCGCAACGCGATCGTGCGCGAGGTCATCGCCGCCGGAGCCGTCCGCTTCAACGCCATCGCAGCGACCGTCGGCGACCGCGACTCCCGCGTGGCGCTCGCCCGCCTGGCATCCGAGCTCTGGCGCGAAGCCGCCCACGTGCAGGCCGCCGCCGCGCTCGCCCTCGACGACGCCCACCTCGCCGAGACCTCCGCCGCCCTCGCGCCGCTGCGCCGCCGCATCGACGAGATCGTGCGACGGGGCCAGGAGGCCGGTGAGCTGCGCACGGACGTCCCCGCTCCCACGCTCGCCCGGCTGCTCGAGGAGACCGGCCGCACCGTCGTCGCCCGCGTCGACGCCGGCTCGCCCACGGCGCGCTCCCTCGCGGTGTGCGCGGTGCTGGGCATCGCCGGACTGTCGTGGACCGAGGCCCGCGCGCTGCTCGCTCAGAACCCGGACCTGGAGGCGTGATGCGGATCGCCCTCGACGCGGTGGCCAAGGGCCGTGCGCAGCGCGCCCTCCCCGAGACCACCGCCTCCTTCGAGAACGGTCGCGCGACCCTGGTCGTCGCCGAGACGGAGCAACGTCCGACGGTGCTCGGGCTCGTGGCATCCGGTCGCATGAAGGTCGACACCGGATCGGTCCTGATCGACGGACGCGTTGATGCCGCGGCGATCCGCCGGCGCGTCGCCCTCGTCGACGCACCGGTGGTCTCGGAGCCGGAGCCGAACGTCTCCGTCACGGGGGTCGTCGCCGAGGAGCTCATGTTCGCCGGCCGAGCTCCCACGCCGTTCGCCGCCGCACGTTGGCTGGAGGAGATCGGTCTGGCCGGGATCGGGACGCTGCCCGTGGGCAACGTCGACCCCGCCGCCCGGGTCCGTCTTCTGCTGGAGCTCGCCGTCCTGCGGAAGGGCGTCGAGGGGCTCGTCCTGGTCGCCCCCGACCGTCACGGCGGACAGCCCGACGCCTGGTGGCGCATCGCGCGGGAGTTCGCCGACCGCGGGTACGCCGTGCTCGTCATCGCCGGTCAGGCGTCCCGCACGGCCGTCGACGCGCTCGAGCTTGCGGAGGTGGACCGGTGAGGATCCCGCAGATGATCGCGGCGGAGCTGCGTCGCCTGACCGCGACCCGCATGTCCGTCATCGCCCTCGTGGCGCTGCTCGCCGTCCCGATCCTCTACGGCGGCCTGTACCTCTGGGCCAACCAGGATCCGTACGGCAACCTGTCGAGCGTCCCGGTCGCCCTCGTGGTCGACGACGACGGCGGCGACGTCAACGGGCAGCAGCGCAACCTCGGCGACGAGGCCGCCACACAGCTTCTGGACGACGGCACCTTCGAGTGGCACCGGGTGTCGTCCGACGCGGCCGACGCGGGACTGTCCGCCGGCGACTTCGACTTCGTCGTCACGCTTCCCGCCGACTTCACCGACGCCGTCGCGTCGCTCGCGACCGACGCCCCGCGGCAGGCCGACATCGAGCTGCGCACGAATGACGCGAACAACTACCTCGCCTCCACGATCGGGACGCAGGCCGTCGCCCGCATCCAGTCCTCCGTCGCGCAGAAGGTCATCGACGAGGCGGGACTGACCTTGCTCGACGCCCTTCACACGATCCGGGTGAACCTCGTGGATGCCACCGACGGCGCGACCGCGCTGGTCGACGGGCTGGCGAGCGCGGCGGACGGGTCCACCCAGCTGGTGGACGGGTCCGCGACCCTCGCGGACGGGTCCTCCCAGCTGGCCGACGGAACCGCCCAGCTGGCGGACGGCGCCGCCCGGCTGCACGAGGGCACGTCGCAGCTGCGCGACGGAACCGCCCAGGTGGCCGACGGGGCGCAGCAGGTCGCCGCCGGCGTGGACAGGATCGACGCCGCGGCGCAGCAGGTCGGGACCGTCGCCGGCGACGCCGCCGCCCTGCTCCCTCAGGCGCGGGCCGACATCGCCGCCGCCCTCACGGATGCCGGCCTCGATCAGGCCCGTGTCGACGAGATCCTCGCGCGCCTCGACCCCGTCGGCGAGCGGTTGGGCGCGGCCAACACCCGCGTGCAGGACACCGTGGCGCAGATCGGCCAGCTCGACGCCGGCGCACGTCAGGTCGCCGCCGGCAGCGCCGCCCTCGCCACGGGCGCGGCCACCGCGGACGACGGGGCCGCGAGCCTGGCGGACGGCGCGGCCTCCGCGGCATCCGGAGCCGCCCAGCTCCGCGACGGCTCCGCCCAGCTGCGGGACGGGGCCGCCCGGCTCGACGAG
>VGAV01000087.1 GCA_016870695.1 Actinomycetota bacterium
GCCTGGCGCTCCGGGACCACCCCGGCCGAGCGCATGGCGAGCTTCGACAAGCAGATCGTCCGCGACTGGCTCGCCGCCCACTGGGACAAGCAGGGGACGCCGCCCGCGCTGCCGGACGACGTCGTGGAGCGGACCCGCGAGCGGTACGCCCGCCTGCTCGACCTCCTGACCTGACCCCCGCCCCTCCCCCGCCCCGCCCTCGCCGTCGACATCACGCAATCTCGCCGAGAGCACACGGTCGGGAGCGACGGAGCGTGTGCTCTCGCCGGGATCACGTGATCTCGGCGGCATCCATCCCTTGAAAAGGAGCCCCATGTTCTCGTGGAAGCTGCACGGCGACGGCCGGACCGTCGAGCCCGGGGCCGTCGTCGGCCCGTCCGAACGGCTGAACTGGGGCGCGACCGTCGCCATCGGCCTGCAGCACGTCATCGCCATGTTCGGCGCGACCTTCCTCGTCCCCGTCCTCACCGGCTTCCCGGTCTCGACGACGCTGCTGTTCTCGGGCGTGGGCACCCTGCTCTTCCTGCTGGTGACGAAGAACCGCCTCCCCAGCTACCTCGGCTCGTCGTTCGCGTTCATCGCCCCGGTCACCGCGGCCACCGCGACCGCCGGCATGGGCTCGGCGCTCGCCGGCATCGTCGCCGTGGGCGTGCTGCTCGCGGCCATCGGCGTGCTCGTGCAGTTCGTCGGCCTGCAGTGGGTCGACCGCGTGATGCCGCCCGTCGTCGCGGGGGCCATCGTCGCGCTCATCGGCTTCAACCTCGCACCGGTGGCGTGGCAGAGCTTCCAGCAGCAGCCGCTGCCCGGCACGATCACCCTCGTCGCCGTCATCCTGTTCAGCGTGCTGTTCCGCGGCTTCCTCGGGCGCATCTCGATCTTCCTCGGCGTCATCGTCGGCTACGGCGCGACCGTGCTGCTGCAGCTCACCACCGGGGAGCAGCTCATCGACTTCGCCGCCGTCGGCGCGGCCCCGTGGCTCGGGCTGCCGACCTTCGAGGTGCCGAACTTCGCCTCGCCCCGCACCTGGTCGGTCATCGCCATGTTCCTCCCGGTGGTGCTCGTGCTCGTCGCCGAGAACGTCGGTCACGTCCGCGGCGTCGCGGCGATGACGGATGCCACGGTGAACCGCTCCACCGGACGCGCGCTCATCGCGGACGGCGCGGCCACCACCCTCGCGGGCGCGTTCGGCGGATCGGGCACGACGACGTACGGCGAGAACATCGGCGTGATGGCCGCGACCCGCGTGTACTCGACGGCGGTCTACTGGATCGCCGGTCTGACCGCGATCCTGCTGAGCCTGTCGCCGAAGGTCGGCGCCGTGTTCAACACCATCCCGCCGGGCGTCCTCGGCGGCGTGACCACCGCGCTGTACGGCCTCATCGGGATCATCGGCATCAAGATCTGGGTGGACAACCGCGTCGACTTCTCGCGCCCGGTCAACCAGTACACCGGCGCCGTCGCCCTCGTCCTCGCGATCGCCGGTTTCTCGATGCAGTGGGGCGACTTCCAGCTGGGCGCGATCGTGCTCGGCTCCGTCGCGGCCCTCGTCATCTACCACCTCGGCAACGCGATCGCCCGCGCCCGCCGGACCGGTGCCGACGACGGCGGGCCCATCCCCGCGGTCGGCCCCCTGGGCGGCGACCCGCGCTAGCGGCATCCCCTTCCCCTCCCGCCGGTCCGCCCGCCCGCGCCGAGATCGCACGTTCGGCGCGAACGCACACGCTCCTGCCCCACCGGACCGTGTGCTCTCGAACCGAACGTGTGATCTCGGCGGAGGAGGGGGGCGGAGGGATGCCATGGGGCACCGTTGCACGACCGTTACTTGACAGCGGGGGACGGCAGACCTCACACTGATCTCGGTCGCTGATAAATCGGTTTATCAGCCAGGTAAATCGATTATCCAATGAGGGGTGAGACGGATGGCCCGAGTACGCATCGCCGACGTCGCGCGAGCAGCGGGAGTGTCCCCCGCAACCGTCTCCCTCGTGCTGAACGACGCCGAGTCCCGCATCTCGAGCGAGACCAAGGACCGTGTCCGCCGCGTCGCCGACGAGGTCGGCTACTCCCCCAACCCGATCGCCCGCAGCCTCCGCACCCGCGTGACCGGCACGATCGGCCTCGTCTCGGACCGGATCGCCACGACCCCGTTCGCCGGCCGCATGCTCGCCGGAGCCCAGGAGGTCGCCCGCGAGAACAGCCGCCTCGTCATCCTGGTCGACACCGACGGGCACCCCGAGATCGAGTCGGACGCCATCTCCACGCTCGTCAACCACCGCGTCGACGGCATGGTCTACGCCTCCATGTACCACCGGGTCATCCCCGCGCCCGCGGGCCTGCCCGCCGGAACGGTGTTCCTGGACTGCCGTCCCGAGAACGGCGGCTACCCGGCCGTCGTCCCCGACGACTACGCCGGCGGCCGCGCGGCCGCGCAGGAGCTCGTCGATGCCGGCCACCAGCGCATCGCTTACATCGACGACGGCGACGACGACCGTCCGATTGCGGCGCAGCTGCGTCTCGAGGGCTACCGCGACGTCCTCGTCGAGGCCGGCATCACCCCCGACCCCGCGCTGCGCGTGTTCGCCCAGACCTCCGCGGCCGGCGGCCAGGCGGCGATCGCCGGACTCATGAGCCTTCCCGAGGAGCAGCGCCCCACCGGCGTCTTCGCCTTCAACGACCGCATCGCGGCCGGTGTCGTCATGTGGGCGCACCGTCACGGCCTCCGGATCCCCGAGGACCTGTCGGTGGTCGGCTACGACGACCAGCAGCTCATCGCGGCGGAGCTGGACCCACCGCTCACCACCGTCTCGCTCCCTCACGCGGCCATGGGCCGCTGGGCCATGGAGGTCGCCCTCGGCCTCCGCGAGGCGTCCTCCGACTCCCCCCACCTCATGGACTGCCCGATCGTTCGTCGGGCTTCCGTCGGCCCTCCCGCGCTCCTCGGCAGCGCGCGGGACTCCAGGACCACGGACTGACGCCGCCCACGCGGCCCCTCACGATGGCGACAGCGATGTCGCCGCACACCGAAAGGAACACGATGAAGAAGTCCTTCATCCCGCTCGCCGCCACGGGCGTCGCTGCCGCGCTGGTGCTGACCGGCTGCGGTCAGGCCGGTCAGGGCGGTGCCACCACCGAGGACGGCAAGACCGTGCTGACGATGTGGACGCACTCCGCGGGCAACCCCGCCGAGCTCGCCGTCTACGAGAAGATCATCAGCGACTTCAACGCCTCGCAGGACACCTACATGGTCAAGACCGAGTCGTTCCCGCAGGGCGCGTACAACGACGCGATCGTGGCGGCGGCCGCCTCCGGCGACCTCCCCTGCCTGCTCGACCTCGACGGCCCGATCATGCCGAACTGGGCGTGGGCCGACTACCTGCAGCCGCTGAACATCTCCACCGACATCACCGACAAGCTGCTCCCCACCGCGGTCGGCACCTACGACGGCGAGATCTACTCGGCCGGGTACTGGGACGCCGCCCTCGGCATCTTCGCCCGCAAGTCGGTCCTGGATGCCAACGGCATCCGCATCCCGTCCATCGAGGAGCCCTGGGACGAGGCGGAGTTCGACGCCGCCCTCGCCACGCTGAAGGCCGCCGGCTACGAGACCCCGATCGACATCGGCGCCGAGGACAAGGGCGAGTGGTGGCCCTACGCCTACTCCCCCTTCCTGCAGAGCTTCGGCGGCGACCTCATCGACCGCGACACCATGCTCTCCGCGGAGGGCGCCCTGAACGGTCCGGATGCCGTGAAGTTCGGCGAGTGGTTCCAGAAGCTGTTCACCGACGGGTACGCGAACAGCGGCGGCACGGTGGGCAACCAGGAGTTCGTCGACGGCACGGTCGCCCTCAGCTACACGGGCGTCTGGAACGGTCTCGCCGCGGTGGACGCCGTCGGCGACGACCTGCTGATCCTCCCGCCGCCGGACCTCGGCAACGGGCCCAAGATCGGCGGCGGCTCGTGGCAGTGGGGCATCTCGTCCTCGTGCAACGACGCGGACGGCGCCCGCGAGTACCTCGAGTTCAGCTTCAACGACGAGTACATCACCCAGTTCGCCGACGAGCAGCTCGTCATCCCGGCCACCGAGGCCGCGACCGAGGCGTCGAAGTACTTCAACTCCACCGACGGCGCGCTGCGTCCGTTCGCGGAGTTCTCGAAGGAGTACGCGGTGCTGCGTCCCGAGACCCCCGCGTACGCGGTGATCTCGACCACGTTCGAGACCGCGGCCAAGGACATCATGAACGGCGCCGACGTGCAGTCGGCCCTGGATGCCGCGGTCACCGAGATCGACACCAACATCGAGTCCAACGACGGCTACGGCGCGAACTGACGCCGCGTCAGCGGTGGGGGCCCGCCCGGGTCCCCACCGCACCCCGCGAAAGAAGAACCTGATGACCGTGTCACCTCCGGTCGCCGCGGCGGAGCAGCCGCGTCGATCCCTGAGCCGCTTCCGCTCCGCGCGCGGCCGCGAGACGTGGGCGGGCCTGGCGATGATGGCGCCCGCCGCCGTCCTCCTCCTGCTCTTCCTCATCGTCCCGGTGCTGCTGGCGTTCACTCTGTCGTTCACGAACGCCCGCCTCATCTCCCCGAACCCCCCGCGGTTCGTCGGGCTCGACAACTTCCTCCGGGCCTTCACCGCCGACCCGGTCTTCCTGCAGTCGGCGCTCAACACCTTCCTGTTCGCCTTGGTGGTCGTCCCGGTGCAGGCCGGCCTCGGCCTCTTCCTGGCGATCCTCGTCAACCAGCGCCTGCGCGGCACGACGTTCTTCCGCGTGGTGTTCTTCGTCCCCGTCGTGACCTCGATCGTCGTCGTGTCGATCCTCTGGCGCTTCATGTACCAGAGCGACGGCCTGATCAACTCGATGATCGACACGCTCACGCTCGGCGCCCTGCAGGGCGCGGACTGGCTGAACGATCCGAGCACCGCCCTCGGCGCGATCATCGTGCTGTCGATCTGGCAGGCCGTGGGCTTCCATATGATCATCTGGCTCGCCGGGCTGCAGACCATCCCCGAGGAGCTCTACGAGGCGGCACGGATGGACGGGGCGAGCCGCTGGCGCCAGTTCACCAACGTCACCTGGCCGGGCCTGCGCCCCACCATGGTCTTCGTCCTCGTGACGATCACCATCGCCGCCCTCGGGCTGTTCGTCCAGGTCGACGTCATGACGCAGGGCGGCCCGCTCAACTCGACCTCCACGGTCGTGTTCCACGCGGTGCGCAAGGGCTACGAGCAGCAGGAGATCGGCTACGCCGCCGCCATCTCGCTCCTGTTCTTCGTCGCCGTGCTGATCATCGCCCTCATCCAGCGCTGGCTCACCCGAGAGAAGAACTGACATGACCGGCATCCTCGAGCGCCCGTCGCGCGCCACGCGCCCGCACCGCTCCCCGCGCTCGGCCGCTCCCGCCCGTCCGCGCACCCGCACGGCTGAGGGCCGGACGGGCCGCATCCTCACCTACGTGTCGATGTCGGTCCTGGCCGTGTTCTTCCTGTTTCCGCTCGTCTTCATGTTCGTCTCGAGCCTGAAGCCCGACGCGCAGATCCTGCAGGACATCGACTCCCCCGCCGCGTTCCTGCCGACGGGCGACATCAGCCTGGACAACTACTTCGGCGTCTTCGAGCGTGTGCCGGTGGGGCAGTTCCTGTTCAACTCGATCCTCGTCACCGTCCTGACCGTGGGTCTGGGCCTCGTCGTGAACTCGCTCGCCGGCTTCGCCCTCTCCCGCCTGCGGTGGAAGGGACGCGTCGTCGTCCTCGCCCTGGTCATCGCGACGCTCATCGTCCCCTTCGAGACGATCGCGGTCCCGATGGTCTACTGGGTCAACCAGCTGCCCACTCTCGTCATGGAGGGCGGCGTGCTGAAGTACGACTTCGGCTGGCTGAACACCTACCAGGTGCAGATCGTGCCGTTCATCGCGAACGCCTTCTCGATCTTCCTGTTCGCGCAGTACTTCTCGACGATCCCCACCTCCCTCGACGAGGCGGCGCGCATCGACGGGGCGAGCTGGTTCACCATCTACCGCCGCATCATCGTCCCGCTGTCGGGCCCGGCGTTCGCGACGGTGGCGATCCTCACCTTCCTGCCGGCGTGGAATCAGTACCTCTGGCCGCTGATGGTCGTGCAGAAGGAGGAGCTGCGTCCCGTCATGGTGGGCATGCAGTACTTCTTCCAGCTCAACACCGCCTGGGGCGAGGTCATGGCCTACACGTCCCTCATCACCCTCCCCGTGCTGATCGTGTTCCTGGTCTTCCAGCGCGCGTTCGTCAGCAGCATCGCCGCGAGCGGTGTCAAGGGATGAGCAACGAGCTCGATGTCGTCGTCCTCGGTGAGGCGCTGATCGACATCGTCACCACTTCCGCCGGGGCGGCCGAGCGCCCCGGCGGGAGCCCTGCCAACGTCGCGGTCGCCCTCGGCCGGCTCGGGCGTCGCGCCGCTGTCGTGGCCCGGGTCGCCCCCGACGAGCGCGGGCGCGTCCTCGAGGAGTGGCTGGCGGCATCCGGGGTCTCCCTGCACTCCGCGGGGGCACCGGCCCGTACGGCGACCGCCCGCGCCCTGATCGACGGGAACGGGGATGCCGCCTACGACTTCGACATCGACTGGGTGCTGCCGACGCCCGTCGAGGTTCCGGCCGCCCGGATCTTCCACACCGGCTCCGTCGCGGCCACGCTCGCTCCCGGGGCGGACGAGGTGCGCGCCGCCGCCGAGCGCGCCCGCTCCACCGCTCTCGTGAGCTACGACCCGAACATCCGCCCGGCGCTGACCGCCGGCGTGGAGGACGCCCGCGCGCGCGTCGAGGCGATCGTCGCGCTGAGCGACGTCGTGAAGGCCAGCGCGGAGGACGCGGAGTGGCTGTACCCCGGCGTCCCCGCCGTCGAGGTCGCGCGCGCCTGGGTCGCCCGCGGCGCCGGCCTCGCCGTCATCACCGACGGTGGAGAAGGTTCCCTCGGCGTCACCGCGCACGGGCAGGTCGAGATCCCCGCCGTCGCGACCCGCGTCGTCGACACCGTCGGCGCCGGCGACACCTTCATGGGAGCGCTGCTCGACGGCATCCTGGACCTTTCCTGCGACGTCGAGGACATGCGCGCCGCCGTGCGCGCGCTCGACGACGCCTCCCTGCCACCCCTCCTCCACCGCGCCGCGATCGCCGCAGCGATCACGGTCGGACGCGAGGGCATGGACCCCCCGACCCGACAAGACCTGCAGCGCAGCGCTGCACCGAAAGAGAGTGCCTGACGTGTTCGACCTCGCCGACTCCTACGTGTGGGATTTCTGGTTCGCCGACGACGGCGACGAGTACCACCTGTTCTTCCTCTACGCCTCGCGCGCCCTGCACGACCCGGAGGACCGCCACTACCGCGCGTCGATCGGGCACGCCGTCTCGACCGATCTCGTGTCGTGGGAGCGCGTCGCCGACGCCCTCGTCCGCGGCGGGGTCGACGACTTCGACGCGCTGGCCACCTGGACCGGCTCGACGGTCCGGCGCCAGGACGGCACCTGGTTCCTCTTCTACACCGGCTCGCGCCTGGGCGACGACGGCCGCAACGTGCAGCGCGTCGGATACGCCACCAGCGACGACCTCTACACGTGGCACAAGAACCCGGCCAACCCGGTGCTGGAGGCCGACGGCACCCACTACGAACGCCTCGACTCCACCCAGTGGCACGACGAGGCGTTCCGCGACCCGTGGGTCTTCGCCGACCCGGACGGCGACGGCTGGCACATGTTCGTGACCGCCCGCGCCACGCACGGCTCGATCGACGGCCGCGGGGTCGTCGCGCACGCGGTGTCACCGGACCTCGAGCGGTGGGAGCTCCGCCCGCCCGTCAGCGAGCCCTCGGACGGAGGCTTCGGTCAGCTCGAGGTCACCCAGGTCGAGGAGATCGACGGCCGCGCGGTGCTGCTGTTCTCGTGCATGCCCGCCCAGGCGACCGAGGCGGTCCGCGTCCGACACCCGCGCGGCGCCGTGTGGGCCGTACCGGCCGACAGCGTGCTCGGTCCGTTCGACATCTCCGCCGCGCAGCCGATCACCGACGACGACCTGTACGTCGGTCGTCTGATCCGCGACCGCTCCGGAGCGTGGCAGCTGCTCGCGTTCCGCAACGTCGGTCCGACCGGCGGCTTCGTCGGGGGGATCACCGACCCGATGCCGGTCGGATGGGACGGCGATCGCCTCGTCGTCGGGCAGTCCGCGGGGGTGCTGACCGCCTGAGGCGCCCCTCCCGACGCGCCGCCCCCGGGGGCGGGGGGGCGCGTCG
>VGAV01000088.1 GCA_016870695.1 Actinomycetota bacterium
AGGGCCACGCGTCCGACAGCGACGTGGAGTCGTGCGGGTCGTGCCCGCCGATGACGTCGTGCAGGAGCCCGGCGTCGAGGACGGTGCGCGTGACCGGCCCGACCTGATCGAGGCTGGATGCCAGGGCGATCGCCCCGTATCGGCTCACGCCGCCGTAGGTGGGCTTGACGCCGACCGTGCCGGTGACATGGGCCGGCTGACGGATCGACCCGCCCGTGTCCGAGCCGAGCGCCAGCGGCGCCTCGAAGGCGGCGACGGCGGCGGCCGAGCCTCCGCCGGAGCCGCCCGGGATGCGGTCGAGGTCCCACGGGTTGCGGGTGGGACCGTACGCCGAGAACTCCGTCGACGACCCCATGGCGAACTCGTCCATGTTGGTCTTGCCGAGCGGTACCAGGCCGGCGGCGCGGGAGCGCGCCACGACGGTCGCGTCGTACGGAGACATGTAGCCCTCGAGGATCTTGGATCCGCTGGTCGAGGGCATGTCGGTGGTGACGAGCACGTCCTTGACCGCGAGGGGCACGCCCGCGAGCTCGCCGAGCTGCTCCCCCGCCGCACGGCGACGGTCGATGTCGGCGGCGACCTCGAGGGCGTGGTCGCTGACGTGCAGGAAGGCGTGGACGTCGCCGTCGACCGCGGCGATGCGGTCGAGGTGGGCCTGCGTGGCCTCGACGCTCGACACGTCGGACGCGGTCAGGGCGGCCGCGAGCTCGGCGGCGGTGAGGCGGGTGAGGTCGGTCACTGCTCTTCTCCCAGGATCGCGGTCACGCGGAACCGGCCGTCGGCCTGATCCGGCGCGTTCTGCAGCGCCTGCTCGCGCGTGAGCGTGTCGCCCACGACATCGGGGCGGAAGACGTTCTCGAGCGGGATCGGGTGGCTCGTCGCGACGACGTCGGGGGTGGCCACCTCCGACACCTTGGCGATGTTGTCGACGATGGCGTCCAGCTGGCCCGTGAGGCTCTGGACCTCCTCGTCGCTCAACTGGATCCGGGCGAGCACACCGAGATGGCGCACGAGATCAGGGGTGATTTCAGACACCCGGCAAGTCTAGTTCGCGCACGGCGGCGCCCCGGGACGCGACGGCGCACGCCGCCGTCCTCGGCGTGCGGTCGGGCGAACGGACGGCGAACAGGTGCGGACGACACGCGCGGGGCCCGGCCGGGCCGCAGAGGGTCCGCCCTAGGCTGACGGGGTGACGAGCTTCGATCCGCCGCGCCCCTGGACCAGCAGCTACGCCGACGGCGTCCCCGTCGACCTCGACGAGCAGACCGGTTCGCTCCTCGATATCGTCGACGCCTCCGTCCGGGACTACCCGGACGCTCCCGCGCTGGAGTTCTTCGGCCGGGAGACCAGCTACACCGCCCTGTCGGAGGAGATCGCGCGCGCCGCGGCGGCTCTCGCGGCGCACGGCGTCCGCGCCGGCGACCCGGTCGCCCTCGTGCTGCCGAACTGCCCGCAGCACATCGTCGCCTTCTACGCGATCCTGCGCCTGGGCGCCGTCGTCGTCGAGCACAATCCGCTCTACACCGCGCGCGAGCTGCGGAAGCAGTTCGAGGACCACGGCGCGAAGCACGCCGTCGTGTGGAGCAAGGTCGTCGCGACGGTGCAGGACTTCCCCGCCGACCTCCGGCTGCGGACGCTCGTCTTCGTCGACGTGACCCGGGCCATGCCGCTGCGCACGCGGCTGGCGCTCCGCCTGCCCGTCGCGAAGGCGCGCGAGGCACGCGCCGCACTCACGGAGCCGACGTCGGGAGCCGTCGCCTGGGAGGACCTGGTGGGCCACGATCCGCTCCCGGCGACGCACCCCCGTCCCGTCGCGTCCGACCTCGCGATCATCCAGTACACGAGCGGGACGACGGGCGCGCCGAAGGGGGCGATGCTGACGCACGCGAACCTGCTGGCGAACGCCGCGCAGGCGCGCGCGTGGACGCCGTCGATCGTGCGCGGCCAGGGATGCGTCGTGTACGCCGTGCTGCCGATGTTCCACGCGTACGGGCTGACGCTGTGCCTCACCTTCGCGATGTCGATGGGCGCGCGCCTCGTGCTCTTCCCCAAGTTCGACCCGGACCTCGTGCTGGCCGTGAACAAGCGGCATCCCGCCACCCTCCTGCCGCTGGTCCCGCCGATCGCCGAGCGCCTCCTGGCCGCCGCGCGCGAGAAGGGCGTCTCGCTCAAGGGCACGCAGGTGGCGATCTCGGGAGCCATGGCCCTGCCCCACGAGGTCGTCGTGCCGTTCGAGGCCGCGACCGGCGGATACCTGGTCGAGGGGTACGGCCTGAGCGAGTGCTCGCCCGTCCTCATGGCCAACCCCGTCGCCGACAACCGCGTCCCGGGCACGGTGGGACTGCCTCTGCCGGGCACCGAATGCCGCGTCGTGGACCCGGAGGACCCGCGCATCGACGTCGCGCCCGGCGCCCGCGGCGAGCTGCTCGTGCGCGGGCCGCAGGTGTTCTCGGGTTACTACGGCAAGCCCGACGAGACCGAGGCCGTCTTCGTCGACGGATGGTTCCGGACCGGTGACATCGTGACGATCGACGACGGCGGGTTCGTCCGCGTCGTCGACCGCATCAAGGAGCTGATCATCACGGGCGGTTTCAACGTCGCCCCGACCGAGGTCGAGAACGTCCTGCGGCAGCACCCCGGCGTCGCGGACGTCGCGGTCGTCGGACTCCCGAGCGAGCACTCCGGCGAGGAGGTCGTCGCAGCGGTCGTGCCCTCGACCCCGGGCGAGCTGGACGTCGAGGCGGTGCGGACGTTCGCGCGCGGCATCCTGACCCCGTACAAGGTGCCGCGGCGCATCGTCCTCGTCGACGAGCTGCCGCGGTCGCTCATCGGCAAGGTGCAGCGCCGCCAGGTGCGGGAGAGCCTCGCGCGCAGCTGAGCGCGGTGCAGGGCCGGCGGGCGCATCCTCGCTACGGTGGAGGCACCGGGCCGCCTCGGGACCCGGCCATCACCAGTGGGGACTCACATGACCACCATGCGCACGCCGCTCGCTCTCATCGCCGCCTCGGCCCTGCTCCTGCTCACCGGGTGCACCGGCGGCGGGTCGCCGTCGACCGCCTCGGAGACGAGCGACGCACCCTCCTCGACGCCCACCGCGGTCGCCGAGACCGAGAGCGCGGAGACGACCGCGCCGGAGGGCGGGCAGTCCAAGGACGACGCCTGCCAGATCATCATCACGTCGTTCACCGACGTCTCGCAGGCCAGCAGCGACATCGCCACGTCGGACCCGGAGACGGCGATCGCGACGTTCAAGACGCTCGCAGACAAGGTCGAGACCGACTTCGCGCAGATCACCAACGCCGAGGTCGCGCCGCTGGCCCAGGAGGCAAGCACCCAGCTCCAGGAGTACGTGACCTTCCTCGACGGCGTCCTCGCCGACCCGAACAACGCGAGCGGCCTGGGCGACCAGATCACCGCTCTGCAGGACAGCTTCACCCAGGCCGGGACCGCCTGCCAGGGCTGAGCCGGGACGACCACGGAAGGGCGGGGCGATGCCCCGCCCTTTCTCGTGCGCTCAGCGGGCGCCGTCGTCCGCGGGCGTGGTCGCCTCGGATGCGTCCTCGTCCGCGTCGCCGTCGAGCGCCGCGGGGCCCTGCTCGACGAGGACGCGGAACTGGGCGGCATCCAGGATCCGCAGGCCCAGCTCCTCGGCCTTCGCGAGCTTCGACCCGGCGCCGGGACCGGCTGCGACGAAGTCCGTCTTCTTGGACACGCTCGAGGCCGCCTTGCCGCCGGCGGCGATGATGGCCTCCTGCGCGCCCTCGCGGGTGTAGCCGTCGAGCGACCCGGTCGCCACGACCGTCAGACCCACGAGCACGCCGCCCGCCGCGGCCGCCGCCCCGGGACCGGGGTGGCCCGGGATCGCGAAGCGGACTCCCGCCGCCTGCCACCGGTCCACGATCTCGCGGTGCCAATCGACCTCGAACCAGTCGATGACCGCGTCGGCGATGATCCCGCCCACGCCCTCGACGGACGCGAGCTCGTCGCGCGAGGCCGCCCGGATGGCATCCAGGGATCCGAACCATTGCGCCAGCGCACGGGCGGCGACGGGGCCGACGTGGCGGATGTTCAGGGACACCAGCAGACGCCAGAGGTCCTTGGTCTTGGCCTTCTCGAGCTCGGCCACGAGCTTGGTCGCCTGCTCGGACGGCCGCACCTCGCGGAAGTCCTTGCGGATGCCGCGGCGGCGGCGCTCGGCCGCGTCGAGGTCTTCGGTGCCGGGCGGGTACGTCGCGGGGCCGAGCTTCTGGAAGGGGGTGCGACGCACGAGCTCGCCGGTGTCGGGGTCGACCTTGCGCTCCCCCGTCTCGGCGTCGCGGACGACGACCTCGATCGGGACGAGCTGCTCAACGGTGAGGTCGAACAGGCCCGCCTCGGTGTCCAGCGGCGGGCGCTCCGGGACCTCGGGCTGCGTGAGGGCGGCCGCCGTGACCTCGCCGAGCGCCTCGACGTCGAGCGCTCCGCGCGAGCCGATGTGCTCGACGCGGCCCCGCACCTGCGCGGGGCAGGACCGCGCGTTCGGGCAGCGCAGGTCGATGTCGCCCTCCTTGGCGGGCCGCAGGGGGGTGCCGCACTCGGGGCAGTCCGCGGGCATGACGAACGCCCGCTCGCTGCCGTCGCGCAGCTCCACCACGGGCCCGAGCACCTCGGGGATGACGTCGCCGGCCTTGCGGAGCACGACCGTGTCGCCGATGAGGACGCCCTTGACCTTCACGACGTCCTGATTGTGCAGGGTCGCCTGACGCACGACGCTGCCGGCCACGCGGGCGGGCTCCATGACGGCGAACGGGGTGGCGCGGCCGGTCCGGCCGACCGACACGACGATGTCGAGCAGCCGCGTGTTGACCTGCTCGGGCGGGTACTTGTAGGCGATGGCCCAGCGGGGCGCCCGGCTGGTCGCGCCGAGCTCGTCGTGCAGCGCGAGCTCGTCGATCTTGACGACCACCCCGTCGATCTCGTGCTCGACGTCGTGACGGTGCTCGCCGTAGTGGGCGACGAAGGCGAGCACGCCGTCGACGGACGGCTCGACCTTGTAGTACGGCGAGGTGGGCAGGCCCCAGGATGCCAGCAGCTCGTACACCTCGCTCTGAGCGGCGACCGGCGGGTCGGGCCAGGCGCCGATGCCGTGCACGTACAGCGCGAGGGCGGCGATGCGCGCGCGGCCGGCCTCGAGCTCGAGCCCCGACTTCTTCTCGATCTGCTGGCGGAGGCCGCCGCTGGCCGCGTTGCGCGGGTTCGCGAACGCGGGGAAGCGCCGCGCCGCCGCCTGCTCCGCCTTCTCCACGTCGAACCCGCGACCGCCCCGACGCGCGGATGCGCGCTCCCGCGCCTCGGCGACCGCGCGCTCGCGGTACTCGCCCTGCAGGCGGTTGAGGTTCTCGAACGCCGCGACGGGGATGAACACCTCGCCGCGCACCTCCACCAGGGCGGGGTGCCCCTCGCCGGCGAGCTCGCGCGGGATGCCGGCCACGCGCAGCGCGTTCTCGGTCACGATCTCGCCCACGCGCCCGTCGCCGCGGGTCGCCGCCGACGTGAGCACGCCGTCCTCGTAGCGCAGGCTGATGGCGAGTCCGTCGATCTTCAGCTCGCTCAGCCAGGACACCGGGCGGCCCGCCGCGTTCTGCGCCTTGACCGCCCAGTCCCTCAGCTCGTCGGGCGAGAACACGTTGTCGAGGCTGAGCATGCGCTCGGCGTGCTCGATGGTCGCGAGGTCGGTGGTCTCTGCGGCGCCGACGGACTGGGTCGGGCTGTCCTGGCCCTGCAGCTCCGGGTAGAGCCGCTCGATGGCTTCGAGCCGGTGCATCCAGCCGTCGTACGTCGCGTCGTCGACGACCTCGGCGTCGCGCCCGTAGTACGCCTCGCGGGCGTCGGTGATCCGCCGGGTCAGGTCTCGCGCCTCGTCGCGCGCCTGGTCGAGGGTCAGGTCGGGAAGCTGGTCGTGCTCACTCACGGGTCAAGCTTAGGGAGGGGTCCCGACATGCCCGCGGGGGTTGCCGGATGTCCGCTGTCGCACGGGGGCGTGCCGGGCGCGAGGCCGGACGCCGTCTCAGGCGTCGACCGGCACGGCCGAGACGGTCCGATCGATCGTGAACTGCCCGAGCACGCGCGTGCCCGCGTAGAGCACCGCGGTCTGCCCCGGGGCGACGCCGTCGAACGGCGTCTCGGGCCGGACGGTCAGGACGCCTTCGGCGATCTCGGCGACGGCCGGCACGGGGTCGGCGTGCGCGCGGATCTGCACGTCGCACGGGAACCGTGCGGCGTCGGGCCCCCGCCCCGCCCAGGTGAACCGCTCCCCCGCGATCTCGGCGCACGCGAGCGCCTCCTTCGGGCCGACGACCACGGTGTTGCTCACCGGTCGCACCTCCAGGACGAAGCGCGGCTTGCCGTCCGCGGCCGGGACGCCCAGCTGCAGTCCGCGCCGCTGACCGACCGTGAAGGCGTGCGCACCCTCGTGACTGCCGATCACGGCGCCGGTGCGGTCGAGGATCTCGCCGCGCGCCGCCCCCACCTTGTCGGCGAGCCAGCCGCGGGTGTCGCCGTCCGGGATGAAGCAGATGTCGTGACTGTCGGGCTTCTGTGCGACGGTGAGACCGCGTTCGGCGGCCTCCTGGCGAACCAGCGCCTTCGACGGGGTGATGCCCAGGGGGAAATAGGTGTGGGCCAGCTGGTCGGCGGTCAGCACGCCGAGCACGTAGGACTGGTCCTTCGCGTTGTCGGACGCGCGATGCAGCTCGCGTCCGTCCGGACCGTCCACGAGGGTGGCGTAGTGACCGGTGCACACGGCGTCGAAGCCGAGCTCGAGCGCCCGCTCCAGCAGCGCGGCGAACTTTATCTTCTCGTTGCATCGCATGCAGGGGTTCGGAGTCCGTCCGGCACGGTACTCGGCGACGAAGTCCTCGATGACGTCGTCGCGGAACCGCTCCGAGAAGTCCCACACGTAGAAGGGGATGCCGAGGCGATCGGCGGCCCGGCGGGCGTCCATCGCGTCCTCGATCGTGCAGCACCCGCGACTGCCGGCGCGCAGCGTCCCGCCCGCGCGCGACAGGGCCAGGTGCACGCCGACGACGTCGTGCCCGGCCTCGACCGCGCGCGCCGCCGCCACCGCGGAGTCCACGCCTCCGCTCATCGCCGCCAGAACTCGCATCGTCCCAGTCTACGAACCCTCCCCGGACCGGGCGCCGGGACCGGCGCGCCGGGTCGGGCCCCGGCACCGGGACGGGACCGGAACAGCTCGGGCCCCGGCGGGTCAGGCCCGGGCGCCGGAGGCGACCGCGCGCGCGTACGCCGAGGGCAGCCGCTCCAGGAGCCGGTCGACGTCCGACGCGTTCGTGGTCCGTCCGAGGCTGAACCGCAGCACCGACCGCGCGGCGCGCTCGTCCAGGCCGAGCGCGAGCACGACGTGCGACGGCTCCGCCACGCCCGCTTGGCAGGCCGAGCCGGTGGACACCGCGATGCGCTCCATGTCGAGCAGGAACAGCAGCGTCTCGCCGGCGGCATCCGGGAACAGCAGATGCGCGTTGCCGGGCAGCCGGTCGTCCGGATCGCCGAGCAGGCGGGCGGCCGGCACGGACGAATGGATGCCTCTCACCAGGCGGTCCCGCAGCGCCCGCACCCGCTGCGTCTCGGTGTCGCGTTCGCGTTCCGTCGCGACGGCGGCGGCGGCGAAGGCGGCCGCGCCGGCGACGTCCTGGGTGCCGGCGCGCAGCGCGCGCTGCTGACCGCCGCCGTGCACGAGCGCCGTGACCCGCGCGTGGCGGGAGACGACGGCGGCGCCCACGCCGACCGGGCCGCCGACCTTATGGGCGGACACCGACATCACCGCGAGCCCGCCGGCATCCGACCCCGGACCGCGCCAGGCGGAGAAGTCGACGGGGACCTGCCCGAGCGCCGACACCGCGTCGAGGTGGAGCGGCACGCCGGCCGCGGCGGTCGCCGCCGACAGGGCGGGGGCGTCCTGCAGCGTCCCGACCTCGTTGTTGGCCACCAGCGCGGTCGCCATCGCCGCGCCGGGCAGCGCGGCGCCGAACGCGGCGGCATCGATGCGCCCGCGGGCGTCGAGGGGGACGTCGCGCACCCGCGCGCCCTGCGTCGCCGCGAGCCACGACACGACGTCCAGCGTCGCGTGGTGCTCGCCGTCGGGGAGGACGACCGCGTCGTCGGCGGCATCCCTCGCCCACCACAGCCCCTTCAGGCCCAGGTTCGCCGCCTCCGTGCCCCCGGAGGTCAGCACCACCTCGATGGGTTGGCA
>VGAV01000089.1 GCA_016870695.1 Actinomycetota bacterium
GAGCGCGGCCTCGAGCCCGCCGCCGGCCGTACGAGTCATCAGGACGCCCGAGGACGCATCACGGGCGGGAGCTTCGAGTGAGCATCCAAGACGGCCGCGACCTGCACGCGAAGAAGCACCCCACCGCGGAGCAGCGGGAGGCGCGACGCGCGGCCGCGGCAGCACCCGCCCGACACGAGAAGTCGGTTTGCGCCGGACGAGCGCTGCACGACAACCACGGGAAGTTCGCACCCGACTACGCCGAAGGAGCCTGACCATGCCCACCCCTACCGAACACGCTGCAGCCGTCGACACGTTCCTCGCCCGCGCCGCGAACTCCGCACTCACCCCGCCGCTCGACGACGAGTACACCGCGGCCGAGGTCCGCGCAGCCCTCAGCGTCGCCACCGGCACCGGCACGGCGTACACGACCGCGGACACCCTGCTCACCCAGGCCGAGGCCAAGCCCGTCGGCCTCCGCCGACGCACCCTCCAGCTCGCACGCATCCACGCACTGCGAGCCGCACGGTGACAGACCGGACCACGCGACGCGCACGGGTGTCATCCGTTCGCCCGCAGACGCACGCGCGGTCCATCCCCGAGGCGGTGCCGGCGACGGTCGGCACCGCCTCTCACCCCCAGGGGGACAGCCCCCTCCGCCCCAACCGGCGTCGTACCGCCGGGGAGGTGGCTGCCATGCGAAGCGGATTCAAAGATTTCGAGTAGGAGCCCGTGACCATGGCTGATCGCAGTGTGAAGGTGACCCTGACGCTTGCCGCGCAGGGCTTCATGTCGGGGATGGACGCGGCCGCGCAGAAGACGGCGACGACCGGTACGGAGATCGAGAAGCTCGCCCAGAAGAAGGCGGCATTCCAGGCGCTCGGTACCGGAGCGTTCGCGTTCGGCACCGCGATGGGCGCCGGCGTCGCTCTCGCCATCTCGAAGTTCGCCGAGTTCGACCAGCAGATGTCGAGCGTGCAGGCAGCGACACACGAGACGTCGAGCAACATGGCGGTGCTGCGCGAGGCCGCCCTCGACGCGGGTGAGTCGACGGTGTTCTCGGCGACCGAGGCGGCGGGAGCGATCGAGGAGCTGTCGAAGGCTGGAGTCTCGACGGCGAACATCCTGAGCGGTGGTCTCGCCGGGTCCCTGGACCTCGCGGCGGCCGGACAACTCGACGTCGCCCGGTCGGCCGAGATCACGTCGACCGCCCTCAATCAGTTCGGTCTCGCCGGAGACCAGGCCAGCCACGTCGCGGACGTCCTCGCCGCCGGCGCGGGGAAGGCCATGGGGTCCGTCGACGATCTCGCGCAGGGGCTCAAATTCGTCGGCCCGGTCGCGTCGGCGATGGGCGTATCCCTCGAGGAGACGACCGGTGTCCTGGCGATGTTCGCGCAGAAGGGCATCATCGGCGAGCAGGCGGGTACGTCCCTCCGAGGCGTGCTGTCGTCGCTGACGGCGCCGTCGGCCGCGGCGCGCGGCGAGATCGAGCGCCTGGGGCTGACGCTCTACGACAGCCAGGGAAACTTCCTCGGCATGCAGAATGCGGCCGGCCAGCTGAGCAACGCGTACGCCAACATGGACGGCGCTTCTCGAGACGCTTCCCTCGGCATCATCTTCGGTCGCGAGACGATCACCGCCGCCACGGCGCTCTACCAAGCCGGAGCCGCCGGGGTCGACGAGTGGACCCGCGCCGTCGACGACAGTGGCTACGCGGCCGAGACGGCCCGAGCTCGCCTCGACAACCTCGCCGGAGACGTCGAGGCACTCGGCGGCGCCCTGGACACCGCACTGATCCAGACCGGGTCGGGCGCGAACGGGGTACTCCGCGAGATGGTGCAGGGCGTGTCGTTCCTGGTCGGGGCGTACAACGACCTCCCCGAGCCCGTACAGACCTCCGTGCTGCTCATCGGTGCGGCTACGGCAGCCGTCGCCCTCTCGGGTGGCGCCGCGATGGTAGCCGTCCCGAAGTGGGCGGAGCTGCGCGCGACGGTGTCCGCCGCGGGCCTGTCGATGTCGCAGATCGCGCTCCGCGGCGCGGGCGCCGGCGTCGCCCTCGCGGGACTGGGCGCCGTTATCGGCGCTGTGATCGCGCGTCAGGGTGAGATGCGCGCCAGCGCGGAGGAGTTCGCGGACACCCTCGACGAGCAGAGCGGCGCCGTCACGGATAACACCCGGCAGATGATCGCGAAGAAGCTCGCCGACCAGGGCGTGTTCGACCAGGCCGAGAAGGCCGGAGTCAGCCAGAAGGAGCTCACGGACGCGCTCTACGAAGGCGGGGACGCCGCGGCTGGCGTGATCCAGAAGTTCAAGGACGCGAGCTTCGCCACCGGCGGGTTCGACATCGGGCTGCAGGACGCCAGCCGCGCCGTCGACGACATGAACACCCAGCTCGACGACTCGAAGACCCGCCATGAGGACTACCGGGCAGCGCTCGAGGGCAGCACCGCGGCCGTCGAGGAGAGCACCGCCGCGCAGGCTGTGGCGGCGCAGGCGGCGATCGACCAGGAGGCGAGCCTCGCGGCGCTCTCAGGGGCGGCCCAGTCGACCGAGACCGACATCAACGCACTAGCCGACGCCATCCGCGGGTTCGGCTCAGCGCAACTCGATGTCCGCGCCGCCAACCGGGACCTGGAGGCATCGTTCGATGACCTGCAGGCGTCCATCAAGGACAACGGAACCACCCTCGATGTGACCACCGCCGCGGGTCGAGCGAACGAGACCGCTCTCGACGACCTCGCGAAGTCCACCCTGGACCTGGCCGCGGCGACCGTCATCCAGACCAACGACCAGAACGCCGCCAACGGGGTCATCGCGAACGGGCGCCAGCGACTCATCGACATGCTCGGCCAGTTCGGCATCACCGGCCAGGCCGCGGAGGACTACGCCGACAACCTCGGCCTCGTCCCCGACAACATCTCCACCGCGGTCGGCCTGACCGGAGTCAGCGCCGCCGAGGCAGCCTTGAACCAGCTCGCGCGCCAGCGCACCGCGTACGTCAAGGCCGTCCTGGAAGGCGTCGCCCAGCGCGACTCGTACAACACCGAGAAGAACGAAGCGGGCGGCCTGTACGAGCGCTCCAAGCCGGTTGCGTTCGAGGCCGGCGGGTTCGCCTCCGGGTTCTACGCCGGCCGCCCGGGTGCCATCCACAAGTTCGCCGAGCAGCGCCTGCCGTGGGAGCTGTACGTGTCGCCGGCGCCGGAGCATCGCGCGCGGAACCAGGAGCTCATCCTCGAGGGCGGCCGCCGGCTCGGCATGTGGGACTCCGTCCAGGCGGCGAGCTACGCCGCTGCGACGACGTCCTCAGCAGGGTGGTCCTCCGCGCCCGCCGTGGCGCCGGCTCCGCAGCTCGTCCCCGCGGGCATCCAGCCGGGAGACCAGCTGCAGCTCGTCGTCGGCGGGCAGAAGTTCGACGCGTACGTCGAGGCGAGAGCCGGTGCCGTATCGGGTGTGCAGCTCCGCGACGCCGCATACCGGTCGGGAGTGGCTCTGTCGAGCGGGTCCTCCTCGCGCTGAGGATGCTGCCGCGTCACGTCCTGTCGCGCAAAGATCGAAGACACCTTGCCCTTCGGCTGTCAACCCTCCGGACAGGATCTAGGAGTAGGGCTCTGACCAGACTGCAAGGGGTACGGTTGCACTTGTAACTGCAAAGCTGACAGAATGAATCAAGGGAATCAGGGGGTGTCGTAAATGCCAGGAACGTTGGCAACTCGCGATCTGCTCGTCGCTGATGAGGAGCACGTGCGTCAGGCGGCAGATGTCGTCGAGCGCACGGCAGATGAGTCGCGCCTTGGGTTCAAGGTCGCAACGTCGGACGGTGATGTCGTCCTGCCGGATCATCTTTCCTCGTTCGTGACGCATGTCATTCAATCCGTGGCGACCGGCGGCACTATTCAGGTGAGGAGTATGCCGGAGGAGGTGTCCACCACTGTGGCGGCGGATCACCTCGGCATCTCGCGCCCCACTTTGATGAAGATGATTCGTCAGGGTGACGTGCGTGCCCGTCTGGTCGGTTCGCATCACAGGCTCAAGTGGAGCGACGTCGAAGAGCTTGAGATGCGACGTAGCGATGATCGCAAGGCTGCTGCGCGTCGGCTGCGCGATCTTGGTTGCGAGCTCGGCGACTAGGGCGCGGAGAGAAGCATGACTGTCCAGCGCGTGTTCGTGGATGCCAACGTGTTGGCTTCACGCGTGCAACGCGACTGGCTGTTCATGCTTGCTAGCGAAGTCCGGATGTTCGACACATACATCTCGGAAGACGTACTGGCGGAGACGATTCGCACATTCCGGCGGAACAACGAAGATGCCGATGGCGGTCAGGTATCACGTCTGCGAGCTCACCTCACCGCGGCCGCTGACCACATGGTCGAGGACTTTCCCGGAGCCATCGACTTCCCGGGTACTGACCGACACGATCTACACGTCCACGCCGCGTCAACAGCCTGCGGAGCTCACAAGCTGCTCACCTGTGACTCAGGCTTCCTGGGGATGGACGACGTGCTGAAGGATGAGCTGGCGTATGAGCCCTGGCATCCCGACGACTTCTTCATGCTGATCAACGCCTCTGCCCCGCTCTCTGTGCGTGCCGTCGTCGATGACCAACGACGGTACTGGGCGGGCAAAGGGGGAGTTCCGCAGCTCGCGGAGAAACTCCAGCTTGCGCAGTGCCCGCAATTCGCGAGCGAGGTGCGCGGGCACCTTGCCGCTCTCGCCGGTCCGACCGCTCTGCGGGCTTACCGGCGAGGCCTCGCCTCTGCCGTCGGCAACGGCTAGCAGTGACGGATCGTTCCTCTGATGGTCCGACAGCCCGCGGTCGTACGGACGATTAAGGATGAGCAGCATTCTTGAACTGGAGCAGCTGCCGCCGATGGTCTTGCCGCTGGCGCCCGCTCAGTTTCTGGGCGTGCCGACAAAGACATTGGATCGTTGGCGCACGGACGGCGGCGGGCCCACCGCGTCGAGCGGGTCCTCCTCGAGGTAGGCCGGTTCGCATGTCCGGCGCCCGTGGGACGATGGGCGCATGAGCGACGACGGGGCATGGACAGAGCGTGACGACGCGGAGTTGATCTTTGAGGGACTGCACGACGAGCACCCGTCACGCATCGTCGCAGCCTTCGCGGGCCTCTGCCTCGGGGATGCTCTCGACACCCTGCGCCTGACCTACCTCGTGACGCCGGAGTCGCTGCACCAGTGGGGCGACTTCCGTGCCGGGGCGTCGTTCTTCATGGACCAGGCGATCAGCATGTCGACCGTCGCGCTGCGCCCGCGCGGCGCCGAGGACGTCGCCTACATCAAGATCGTTCCGGACGACGGGTCCTACCTCAGCTCAACTCCGCGCCAGGACCCGATCGCGTACGCCACCCTCATTTGGCGGCCCGAGATCGGTGGGTGGAAGATCCATCGCATCGGTGAGCCCGTCAATCCTGCGCAGCTGCCGCGCACCGCAGACGAAGCACCCATCTACGCCAACGACAGCCACGTCGACGCTCCTCCCCTCGAATGAGCGACGGCGTGATGCACACTGCGTCCCTGCCCGAGCTAGAGCAGCTGCCGCCAATGCTGTCGCCGCTCGTGCTCGCCGAGTTTCTGGGCGTTTCGACGAAGACGCTGGAGCGTTGGCGAAAGGACGGGAGCGGGCCCACCGCTCGTCAGCTGCCCGGATCCGCTCTGTGGCGGTATGCCCGCTCCGACGTTGGGGAGTGGCTCGAGAGGCTACGCACCGACCGGTAGCGCCACGGTTGCCGGGCCGCCTGACACGCGTCCCATCGCCTTCCCCGCCCAGAACCCCACCGTCGGCTGCCCCGCGGCCGCGTACGCGGCGCATAGTCGCGCGAGCGGGCACGTCTCGCACAGACCCGCCATCGTGCTCAGCTGGTTGGCAGGCGTGGGGTCGGCGGTGAAGGCGGCGACGTCGCGGCATGGGGTTGGGGTGCGCCGCAGCGCCTTGGCGAGCGTGGAGTACTCGGCTCGGCCGGTCATGGGCTTCATGTGGTCGAGGGGCTCGTACGGGCGCGGCTGCTCTGCCTCGGGTGCGGCGTCATCGTCGGGCGCGGGCGCCGGCGCCGGTTTTGCTGGCCGCGGGGGCGCTGTATATACACCGCCAGCCTCGAGGACGCGCTTCCGGAGGCGGTACTGGTGTGCCGGTGACGCATCCATGCGATCGCGCCACCACCCGAGCAGCACGTCCTCCTCGACGACGCGGATGCGTTGCCCGTCGACGATGCGCCACTCGGTGGCCATGCCCGCCGCCTGCCAGCGGAGGACTGTCCGCTCCGTTGACCTGACCCGTTTCGCCGCGTCCCGCACCGACAACCAGACACCTGCCATGAGCAGCAGTGTGCCACGGCACTCGACCCCGCATTTACCCCGCACAATCAGCGATACCTAGGGGTACCAGAAAATACAAATGTCCCTGTGATTCGGGGGCATTTGAGGCACGGAGGCGACGCGATACACCCCGCGATATGACCGTCGAGGCAATTACAAGTACGGTGCGCTACCAATTGCGCCAAGCCGGCAGGCCACCCAGTCTAGCGACGGCGGCACCCCGCCCCCGCCCGCCTACCGCCGGCGCCGCGTCGAAGCTCCGTCGAGCCCTGACTTGGCGCATAAGTACGCCGCGCAGCGCGCACGGCGTACATCTGCGCCAACTCAGCGCAGAGACAAGGCGCCCGTCAGTGCGCGGACGTCAGTGCTCGGGCGTCAGGGCTGCGGGGCGTCGGAGGGCGCGCGTCAGGGAGCGGGCGTCGACGACGGGACGGCGGTGGCCGTCGGCGTCGGAGTCGACGTGTAGTACGCGTTGCTGTCGAGGGTCAGCACGAACTGCGCGAACTCCTTCGGGTCGCTCAGCGCGCCGACGTACTTGGTGCCGTTGACGAAGACCGTGGGCGTGCCGGACAGGGTCTCGCCGTCGGTGTCGGGCAGGCCCTTGATGGCGCGGTCGGTCGCCGCCTTCGCCCACGAGGTGAAGGTCTCGTCCTCGATGCAGGAGCGCACGTCCGGGCTCGCACCGGCGCCCTGCGCGAGGTCGGCGAGCTCCTCGTCGTTGTAGCCGTCGCTGTCGACGGCGGGCTGCTTCATCAGCAGCTCGTGGTTGAACGAGAAGAAGTCGTCCGGGTCGTGCGTGGCCACGCAGGCGGCGGCGCTCGCGGCGCGGAGGCTGTACTTCGTGCCGTTCGACTTCGACGTCAGCATCGCGACCGGGTAGTAGGTGAGGGATGCCGCGTCCTCGGCGACCCACTTGGAGAGTTGGTCGGCGTTGGCCGACTGGAACTCCTTGGCCTCCGCGGAGAGGTAGTCGACGTAGACCCGGATGTCCACGGGCGCGGCGGTCCCCGTTGGCGCGGGGGTCGCGGCGGCCGGCGTCTCGGTGGCCGCGGCCTCGGCCGCGGGGGTCGCGGCGGGCGTGGCCGCGTTGCCCTCGACGCTCTGATCGACCATGGGGTCGGCGACGCCGGTGGCGGCGGTGACGACGAAGCCGTCGTTCGCGGCCTCGGGCAGCGCCTGCGAGCGCGAGCCGTCGGAGGAGACCGCCCAGGTGACGCCCACGGCGCCGGCGGCGGCCACCGCGACGCCGAGGATGCCGACGACCGACCGGCGGGCGATCCGGGCACGCGTCTGGCGCGCCTTCACCTGCTGCGCCTTCTCGCGCACCGCCTCCCGGCGGGCACGCTCGGACGGCACGTTCGGTGACTGATCGTTGGACATGGAACCTCTCGGGCGCGCAGCTTCCAGGGGGAGAATCGACGGGTCGCGCGGGGAAGCGACCGACAACCGATGCTAGTTCGACAGGCTGAGAAAACCCGGGACACATGCCATACTGAGCCTGCGCTCACTGTCGCGCGCGCGGGGTCGCCCCCGCTCATTCCATTCACTACGGATCGTCCGGCACGTACCTGCCGGTGAAGGAGAAGAGAACATGGCGTCCGTCACCTTTGACAACGCAACCCGTCTGTACCCCGGAGGCACGCGCCCCGCGGTCGACAAGCTCAACCTCGAGGTCGCCGACGGCGAGTTCCTCGTCCTGGTCGGCCCGTCCGGCTGCGGCAAGTCCACCTCGCTGCGCATGCTCGCCGGCCTCGAAGAGGTCAACTCCGGCCGCATCCTGATCGGCGATCGCGACGTCACCGACGTGCCGCCGAAGGACCGCGACATCGCGATGGTCTTCCAGAACTACGCGCTGTACCCGCACATGACGGTCGCCGAGAACATGGGCTTCGCGCTCAAGATCGCCGGCGTCGGCAAGGACGAGCGCGCCGCC
>VGAV01000090.1 GCA_016870695.1 Actinomycetota bacterium
GCGTGCGAGGCGGTGGGCGCGTCGTAGATGAACTTCACCTCGAGCGGCCGGCCGTCCTTCTCGCGGATGCCGTCGGAGTTCAGGGTCCACCCGGCCTCGTCCAGCAGCTCGGCGGCGCGGTCGACGTCGGTGTCCGGGAGGGTCCATCCGGGCGGGTCCTGCACGCAGAGCAGGGGCGTCTTCATCACGAGCCCGGACGACGGCAGCCCCGTCGCGCCGGCGATGACGGGGCCGACCTCGTCGCGGTCGATCGCGATGGACAGCGCCTCGCGCACGAGCGGGTCGGAGAACGGGCGGCCCTCCTTCTCATTGAAGAGGATCTGGCCGACGGGGTTGCGCACACCCGCGTACCCGAGGCCGGCGCCTTCGAGGCGGTCCTGGTCCGGGCCGGTGACGACGCCGGAGTTCAGCTCGCCCGACAGCAGCAGGTTGGTGACCGTGCTCTGATCCGAGACGATGCGCGCCTCGATCGTGTCGGGCAGGCCCTCGGTGTCGCTCGTCACGTCGTACGGGCCCCACGTGTACCCGTCGCGCTTGGTGAAGACGTAGGCGTCGCCGGCGCGCGCCTCGCTGAGCTGGAACATGCCGGTGCCGTTCGTGGCGTCCGACAGCGACGGGATGTCGGCGAGGCCCGCGTCGCAGACCATCATGATCGAGCCGAGGTTCGTGGACAGGAACGGGTCGTTGACCGTGCTGGTCACGGTGACCACGTTCCCCTCGGCGGTCGCGGAGACCGCCTCGGTGATGACCGTGCCGTACGAGAAGGTCGCGTTGGCGGGGTCGGCGTTGTAGTTGAGGTTGTCGGCGACCGTCTGGCCGGTGAACTCCGAGCCGTCGGCGCAGGTGATCCCGTCCTTGAGCGTGAAGGTGGCCGACGTCCCCTCGTCCGTCCAGCTCTCGGCGAGCCAGGGCTCGTACTCCCCGTCGGGGGTGACGTAGATGAGCGACTCGTAGGCGATCGTGACGACGTCGAAGGTGTCGGGCGACACGGCCTTCATCGGGTCGAGGTCGCCCGGGTCGTCGCTGATCGCCTTGACGAAGGTGCCGCCGGAGACGTACTCGCCGGAGGCGTCGCCGCCGCCGTCCGATCCCGCGCAGGACGCCAGTGTCAGCGCGAGGAGGGTGGCCCCGGCCGCGGCCGGGACGATGCTGCTGCGTTTCATTGCCTTGCT
Organism: Actinomycetota bacterium; assembly: GCA_016870695.1. GTDB lineage: Bacteria > Actinomycetota > Actinomycetes > Actinomycetales > Microbacteriaceae > Microbacterium. Next base: position 1,173 of record VGAV01000090.1, read on the forward strand.
CCTTTTCTCGGGTGAAGCGTGGTGATGCCGGTGGTGCAGTGCTGCGGGTGGTGCTTCGGGTGTGGTGCGGGTGTCACCGCGCCGGGAGGGGCGCTGCCAGGTGACTGAGGGGCCCCGCCGCCTTGACGGAGACCTTGATGGTGGGACGCGCGGTGTACGACAGCGACGTCTCGAGGACGTCGACGATCTCGACGGCGAGGGGGTCCGCGCCCGCCTGGATGGCCTTGGCGATCGCCGCCTCGGACGCAGCCGCGATCGCGGCGTCGCGGTCCTCGGCGTCGGAGATCTGGTCCGCACGGCCGCCCGCGAGGGAGATGGCCGCACCGACGGCGTTGGCCACCTCCGCGCGGTCCGGCCGCAGGACGGGGCCGGCGCCCGGCAGGTCGTCCGGGACGAGCATCGCCCCGCCGCCGACGACGACGAGCGGCAGGTCGACGCGGCCCAGCGACAGTCGCTCCACCGCCTCCTCGATCCGCTCGTGCGCCCGGGCGAGCCCCGCGGCGAGCGCGTCGCGCCGACCGGCGGTGAGCGGGGGCAGCGACCGACCGGCGATGCCGTATCCGGCCGCGGCCGCGGCGTCGGTGAGCGTCGGGGTCGACCCGCCGAACAGGAGGGCCTCCTGCGCGATGCGATAGCCGACCGACCGCGGGCCGACCGCCCCGGTGCGCGGATCGATGACGGTGCCGCCGCCGATCCCGAGGCTCAGGATGTCCGGCATCCGGAAGTTGGTCCGCACCCCGCCGATGTCGCGCGGGAGCGTGGACTCGCGGGGGAAGCCGTCGACGAGGACGCCGAGGTCGCTCGTCGTGCCGCCGACGTCGACGACGATCGCGTTCGCGGCGCCGGACAGGAAGGCCGCCCCGCGGATGGAGTTCGCGGGGCCCGACCCGATGGTGAGCACGGGGTACCGCACGGCGTAGTCGAGCGACATGAGGGTGCCGTCGTTCTGCGCGAAGAAGGTGGCGACGTCGAGCCCCTTCTCGGCGACGACGTCCACGAGGGCGCGGGTGACATCGGATGCCACCCCGCGCAGCGCCGCGTTCAGCACGGTCGCGTTCTCGCGCTCCAGCAGGCCGTCCGGGCCGATCTCCTGGCTGAGGAAGACGGGGGTGCCGGTGCCGAGGTGGTCGTGGACGAGCTGCTCGACCTCGCGCTCCTGCTCGGGAGAGGAAGGGCTGAAGATCCCGCACACGGCGACGCTGTCGAACGCGCCGCCGAGTCCGTCGAGGAAGCGCCGGATGCCGTCGCGGTCCAGCGGCGAGATGGGGGTGCCGTCGACCATGTGGCCGCCGCCCAGCATCGCCGCTCCGGCCAGGACGCGCTCCGACAGGTCCGCGGGCCAGCCGGTCAGCGGCGGCCACTCGGTCGCGGCCGGGGCGCCCAGCCGCACGAGTGCGACCCGGTCCAGCCCGCGCCGGGCCACGATGGCGTTGGTCGCGTGCGTCGTCCCGAGCATCACGCGCGACACCCGGTCGCGGTCCTCGCCCAGCTGGTCGAGCACGGCACCGATCCCGGCCCGGATGCCGCCGATGACGTCCTCCGTCGTGGGCTGCTTCGTCCACGCGATGACGGAGCCGGTGGCATCCACGACGACCGCGTCGGTGTTCGTGCCGCCGACGTCGACGCCGATGGACAGGTCGCGAACGGCGCTCATCGCGCGTCCTTCCGCTCGAAGGGGACGTAGGGCAGGTCGTAGCCGAAGGCGCGCGGGCCGGCGAGCTCGAGTCCGCGCTCGGTGCGCCACAGGGGGTCGCACGCCCAGGCCAGGACCGAGACGCGCTGGCCGTAGCGGAGCATCTCGGTCGAGATGGCGTGCCCCGTCTCGAGGTCGACGACCGTGATGAGGTCGGGCACGGTCGCCAGGACCTCCCCGTCCTCGAGGACGACGAGGTTCTCGTTGCGCAGCTCGACCCGCTGGAGGCGCCCGCGGTCGTCGCCGATCCCGGCGATCGTGATCGACCCGCGGACGAAGCCGCCCTCGGTGCGCCGGGAGACGTCGACGACCTTGCCCGAGATGAGGACGTCCGCGTCGAGCTCGGCCGCGATGGCCGGGACGGGGTCCGACGCCTCAAGGAGGGCCCGCCCGACTCGGATGGCCGTGCTGACGGTGCTCGGGATGACCGCGCCGCGGGCCGTCTCCGCGGTGAGCAGGTAGTGGGCGCCGAGGCAGATGCCGCCGGCGGCGACGGTGACCGCGCGAGCGTGGCGCTCCAGCCAGCCGAGGTCGACCGTGCGGAGCGTGACCACGTTGCCGACGACGTCGCTCAGCACGGCGAACGCGCACGGGACCCCGGCGACGTTCGTGGAGATCATGGTCGCCTCGGGGAACGCGCGGCCCATACCGTCGGCGTCCAGCAGCGCGACGCCCAGGCGGGCGGCCCACCCGGCGGGAGAGACGCCGTTGCTGCCGCCGATCTCCGCGGGCATGATCGCGGTGATCCGGCGTCCGGCGACGCGTTCGGCCTCGCGCAGCAGCGTCTCGACCTGGTCCGTCGAGGCGAGCATCTCGATGCCCACCGTCGGGGCGCCGATCCCGCTCATCATGATGACGGCGTCGTCGGGACCCAGGTCGTCCAGCGACAGCAGCCGGACCGGGCCGTGCTCGCGGATCGCCCGCTCGGTGATCTGCTGCGACGTGTAGACGGCCCCGCCGCCGCCCGTGCCGAAGATGGCGGCGCCGGCGGCGAGGGCCGCGATGTCGTCGGCCGTGACGTGCGCGGCCGTGCGCGCCGAGGGCGACGAGGTGAGGGACGGGGATGCCATGACACGACCCTAAGCACCGCCGTGGCAAGCGACAATGTGCCCGCGCGACAGGGAATCGGCGTACATTGTGCGCGTGGCACAACTCACCACCACCGACCTCCTCGCGCAGGCCGAGCGCCTCGGCGTCGGGTTCGCCGCGGGCCCCACCGGCGGCACGACGATCGAGCGCGTGGACGTGACCAGCCTGGCCGAGCTGCCGTCGCTGCCCGCGGGCACCCTCGCCGTCGTGGCCGGCGACGAGCCGCCCGCCCCCTATCTCGTGGACGTCGCCGTCCGGCAGGCCAGCGCGCGCGGCCTCGCCGGCATCGTCATGCCCGCGGGGTTCGTCCCGACCGAGACCGCCGCGGCCCTCGCTCTCCGCGGCGGGGTGCCCGTACTCGTCTCGCTCTCCGCGCGCGCCCCCGACCTGGCGGTCACGATCGACCGGGTCATCAGCGGCGGCGCCGCGGAGTCGATGACCCGCGCGGCCTTCGCGGTCGAGAAGGCGACCGAGGCCGCCGCGGCCGGGGCGGGCGACGCCGTCGCGGCCATCCTCGACGCGACCGGTGGCGCCCTCGGCATCCGCGTGGGCCTGCAGGAGGACCTCACCACCTCGTGGACCGATGCGGACGCGGTGTTCGTGGGCGAGGTCCCGATCGGCCGGCTCGTCGCCGAGACCGGCGACCCCGCCGCGACCGTCGCCCTGCCGGTCGTGGCCTCGCTGGTCTCGCGGGCGATGCAGCGGCAGCTGCAGGACCGCTTCGCGCCCAACCAGTCCCGCGCGGACCTCATCGTGGAGCTGATCCTCGCCGAGTCCGGTCGCGTCGACGGCTTCGTCGCCCCGGCCGCGCGCCTCGGACTGCCGCTGCAGCTGTCGCACGCGGTGGCGTGGCTCCGCCCGCAGCACCGCTCCGACCCGGGCCTGCGCGCCCCGCGCTTCGTCGAGGCCGCGCTCGAACTGCACACGCTGCAGCTCATCGAGGACCGCCCGGAGCTCTGGCACATCGCGTTCCTGCAGGACGACGTCATCCTCGTCAGCAGCGAGGACCACGGCGCCGGCGACCATCAGCGCCGCCTCCGCGACGTCGTCACGCAGATCCAGGCGCAGGCACGGCGCATCGCCGGCGACGACTGGACCTACACCGTCGGCCTCGGCACCCCGCAGACGGGGGCGGCCGGTCTCCGCCAGTCCGCCGCCGAGGCCCGGGTCGCGGCCGACTCGGCGATCGCGGCGGGACGATTGGATGCCATCGAGCTGACCGACGTGACGGGCCTCCGCCGCCTGCTGCTGGACTTCTACGCCTCGCCGGTGAGCCGCAACCTGCTCGACGACATCCTGCACCCGCTCGACGCGCTGGGCCCCGAGCGCTCGACGACGGCCGTGCGGACGCTGCTGTCGTACCTCGGCAACCGCAACTCGCTCGCGCAGGCCGGCCGCGAGCTCAACCTGCACCCGAACGCGGTGGGCTACCGCATCCGCCGGGTCCGGGAGCAACTCGACGTCGACCTCGACGACCCCGACACGCGGTTCGCCGTCGAGCTGGCCTGCCGCGTTCGCCTCCTCGGCGCGGGGCGCTGAGCGAGCGGCATCCCGCGGCCCCTCGTCGCTACCCGCGCGAGGAGCACCTGTGCGGGGAGCACAGATCGCACCCGTGATCCTGTGCCCGGACGACGACGCGCGGACCGGAGGGCCGGGATAGCGTGGAGGCCATGCTCTCCACCGGTTTCCGCGCGCTCGGGATCGAGGAGATCCGCGGCGTGCTGGGCGAGCCCGAGGGGCCGTCCCTGCAGAAGATCACCGATCACCTCGACGAGAACTGCCTGCGCTTCCTCGCCCACTCCCCCTTCGCCACCCTGGCCACCGCGGACCGCGACGGCACGTGCGACTGCTCGCCGCGCGGCGACTACCCCGGCTTCGTGCGGGCGATCGACGACCGCACCGTCGTGATCCCCGACCGGCTCGGGAACAAGATCGCCGACTCGATGCGCAACATCGTCGACAACGGCCACGCCGCGCTGCTGTGCTTCGTGCCCGGGATGACCGAGACGCTGCGCATCAACGGCACCGCGATCGTCACCGACGACCCGACCCTGCTGCGCGCGCTCGAGCAGGACCACACCGTGCCCGACCTGGCCATCGTCCTTCGCATCGAGCAGGTGTACCTCCACTGCGGGCGGGCGCTGCTGCGCGGCGGGCTGTGGGATGCCGAGATGCAGGACCTCGCGACGCAGGTGCCGACGTCCGGGCAGATCTGGGCGAGCACCTCCGGGTGGGACCCCGAGATCGGCGACGTCATCGACGAGGCGATGTCCGGCGCGTACCGGGCGCTGTACTGAGTGCGCACCCGCACCGGACTCCTGCCCCTCGTCGTCCGCGAGATCACGCGGGAGACGCCCGACATCCTCAGCATCCGCCTCGCGCATCCCGACGGGTCGCCGCTGCCCGCGTGGCAGCCCGGCGCCCACGTCGACCTCCAGCTGATCACCCGCCACGAGCGGCAGTACTCGCTGTGCGGCGACCCCGCCGACACGACGTCGTACCGCATCGCCGTCCGCCGCGAGCAGCTCTCCCGCGGCGGCTCGCACTACATCCACACCTTCCTCCGGACGGGGAACATCGTGTGGGTCCGGCCGCCCCGCAACCTCTTCGCCCTCGGCGACGCCCCGGCCCACCTGCTCCTCGCGGCCGGCATCGGCGTGACCCCGATCCTGGCGATGGCGCGACACCTGGCATCCACCGGGGGCGACTGGCGCATGATCGTCGCGGCGAGGACGCGGGCGGACGTGGCCTTCGCCGACGAGATCGCCGCCCTCGGCGACCGGGCGCGCGTGCACGTCAGCGGGGAGGACGGTCGGCTCGACCTCGCCGCCGTCCTCGCCGGGATCGCCCCGGGCACCGACGTTTACGCCTGCGGACCCGCGGCCTTCACCGACGCGCTGCTCGCTCTCGCGCCGACGCTGCCGGAAGGGTCCGGCATCCATCTGGAGCGTTTCGAGCCGCGCCGGCGCGCGTTCGGGCCGACCACGGCGTTCACCGCCACCGCCGCCCGCTCCGGCGTGACGGTGGAGGTGCCGGCCGAGCGGTCGCTGCGGGAGACCCTGCAGGGCGCCGGCGTCCCCGTGGAGGGGTCGTGCCTGCGCGGGGTGTGCGGCTCGTGCGCCGTGCCCGTGCTGGACGGCGCGGTGGAGCACCGCGACTCGCTGACGACGGACGAGGACTCGCGCGTGATCTACACGTGCGTCTCGCGCGCCGCGCCCGGCTCCGCCCTCGTGCTCGACGTCTGACCTGTCGTCGGTAAACGCTCCGCGCGGGGGGAAACGCCGTGCCCCGGCGTTTCCCCCGCGCGAGAGCGTTTACTGCCGCCCGAGGGCCCGCCGAGCTCACAGCGCGCGGTGCGTGAACCGCCCGCCGAGCAGCGTGGCCGCGACCGGCATGCCGCGCAGGGCGTCCCGGTCGCAGGCGTGCGGGTCGCGGTCCAGGACGACGACGTCCGCCGCCTCCCCCACGGCCAGCCGCCCCCGACTGCTCGCCGCCAGCGCGACGTCGAGGGGGAGCCGCTGCTCGGGATGCCACGCCTCCCGGTCCCCGCGACTGCGCGCGGTCGCCGCCGAGATGGCGTGCCACGGGTCCAGCGGGGCGACGGGCGCGTCCGAGCCCAGCCGCAGCGCGGCGCCCGTACGGTGCAGGGAGCCGAAGGCGAACGCGCGCGCGGTACGCCCGGCCCAGTGCAGGTCGGCGATGTCCCGGTCGTCCATCGCGTGCTCGGGCTGCACGCTGGCGATGAGCCCGGCAGGCGCGAAGCGGCGGAAGTCCTCGTCGCGCACGAGCTGCGCGTGCTCGATGATCCCCGGCATCCCGAGCTCCTCGAACACCTCGATGACCTCGGTGTTGGCGCGGTCCCCGATCGCGTGGACGGCCGGCAGGATGCCGCCCTCCTTCGCGCGCGTCAGCAGTCGGCGCAGCTCGTCGACGGGGACGCTCTGCACGCCGCACCCGTGCTCGGCGTGCGGATCGGCGCCCGGGTACAGGTCCCAGCACCACGCCGTGCGCGTGTTGAGCGAGCCGTCCACGACGACCTTGAGCCGCCCCATCGTCACGAGTCCGTCCGGGTCCAGCGGGGCGCCGGTCCGCAGGCCCGCGGCGATGGCCTCCTCGAGCCGGTCGGGCCACACGGACGCGTCGACCCGGAGCGTGCGCATCCCCGCGGCGACCCGCTCGGGCCACTCGCGGAAGTTCGGCACGTTCTCGTAGTCGACGATGCCGACGATCCCCCGCCGGGCCGCGGCGTCCGCCACGTCC
>VGAV01000091.1 GCA_016870695.1 Actinomycetota bacterium
GCGCGAGATCGCGCACGAGGTCACCTCCGACTCCTCGGTGGGCGCGGTGATCCTGGATGCCAACGGCCCCGCCTTCTGCGCCGGCGGCGATGTGGTCGCGATGGCCACGACCGGCTCGTCGGGGCGTGAGGTGACGGAGACGGCGGAGGCGATCCACGACGGCATCCGGACCTTCGCCGAGGCCCCGCTGCCGTTGGTCGCGGCCGTCCAGGGTGCCGTCGCGGGTGGGGGTCTCGGTCTCATGCTCACCGCCGACTACGTGGTCGCGAGTGAGAAGGCCCGGTTCGTCAGCCGCTACGCGAACATCGGCCTCACCCCGGACCTCGGGGTGTCGACGTTGCTGCCCGCGGCGATCGGCCAACGCCGCGCGCTCCAGCTGCTGCTGCAGGACCGGATGATCGACGCCGCGGAGGCGCTCGAATGGGGTCTCGTCGCGGAGGTCGTGGCATCCGGAGACCTGGACACCCGGGTGGACGAGATCGCCCGCTTCTGGCTCGACGGAGCGACCGCCGCGTTCGGGCAGGCGACACGGCTCGTGCGCGTCGGTGCCGGGCGCACGTTCGCCGAGAACCTCGACGACGAGGCCGCCACGATCGGCGCGGCCTTCAACACCCCCGAGGCGAAGACGCGCGTCGCCGCGTTCGCCGCCGCTTCCGCGAAAGGACGCCCGTGACGCTCTCCGGCAAGACCATCCTCATGTCGGGCGGGAGCCGCGGCATCGGCCTGGCGATCGCGCTGCGCGCGGCTCGCGACGGCGCGAACATCGCGATGCTGGCCAAGACCGACACCCCGCACCCGAAGCTCGAGGGGACGGTGCACACCGCCGCGGAGGCGATCCGCGCGGCGGGCGGTCGGGCGCTCCCCATCGTCGGCGACGTGCGCGATGAGGCGTCGATCACCGAGGCCGTGCTGCGGACGGTGGGGGAGTTCGGCGGCATCGACATCGTCGTGAACAACGCCAGCGTCATCGACCTGTCCGGGTCGCTCGAGCTCGCCGCGAAGAAGTACGACCTCATGCAGGACGTGAACGTCCGCGGCACGTTCCTGCTCTCGCGCGCGGCCGTCCCGCAGCTTCGCGAGGCCGAGAACCCGCACATCCTGTCGCTCTCGCCGCCCCTGAACGTCACCCCCAAGTGGCTGGGCGCGCACACGGGGTACAGCCTCGCCAAGTTCGGCATGACCATGGCGACGCTCGGTCTGGCGTCGGAGTTCGCGAGCGACGGGATCGCGGCGAACACCCTCTGGCCGCGGACGACGATCGCGACCGCCGCGGTGCAGAACGTCATCGGCGGCGACCGGCTCATGGCGGTGTCGCGGACGCCCGAGATCTACGCCGACGCCGCGTACGAGGTGCTGACGGCGCCGGCCCGCGAGCTGAGCGGGCAGACGCTGATCGTGGAGGACGTGCTCGCGCAGGCCGGGGTGACCGACTTCTCCGGCTACGCCGCGGTGCCCGGCACCCCCGACGCCGCGCTGTACCCCGACATCTTCCTCGACTGAGCCCGCGTCCTCGCTGGGGCGGCGAGCCGCTCGGATGCCGGCCGTGCGGCCGCGGATGCGGGGCGGCGAGCCGCTCGGTCGCTCGATTGCAGGAGCGGTGGGGCCGGCGTCACGCCCTGGGGCGGGCGGGGCGTGGGGAAGGGTGCGGGTCCTGCCTTTTCGCCGGCCGCGCCGGGTCAGACCCCATCCGGGGGCGTCAGATCAGGCCGAGCTCGCGGAACGCGTTGTGCACGCCGTCCTCCAAAACGGCGGTCGTGACGCGGCCGGCGAGCTGCTGCAGCGCGGGCACCGCGTTGCCCATCGCGACCGGGGAACCGACGACCTCGAACATCTCGACGTCGTTCCAGCTGTCGCCGATGCCGATGGCATTCATCCGGTCGATCCCCAGCACCTCGAGGACCTCGAGGATGGCGGAGCCCTTCGTGACGCCGGCCTGACCGATCTCGCCGTTCGAGCCGCCGGGGAGCGGGATAGAGCCGGGGATAACGTGGAACCCCGACCCGAGCTCGGCCGCCGCGTGCGCCACGGTGTCGATGGACGGGCTGACGAACACGGCCTTCGCGACGGCGTCGCGGTCGACCTCCGCGACGGGACGCGGCTCGCGCCACAGCGGCTGCTCGGCCGGCAGTCCCTGCGCCTCGAGCTCGGCGGCGCGCTCGGCGTGCCGCGCGCGTCGGTACTCGCTCATCACCGGCCCCATGCCGGGGCTCGCGAACACGCCCCCGTGCGTCTGAAGGAAGTAGTGGATGCCATGAGCGTCGAAGTACCGCTCGAGGAGCTCGACGTCGGCGCGGGGCATCGGGTGCGCGGCGAGGGTGTCGTCCCCGCGCGTCGCGTAGGCGCCGCCGTTGGTGATGGCCCCGTCGAACCCGATGGCGAGGACGTCCGGGTGGATGTCGCCTGCGGAGCGGCCCGTGCACAGCCAGACGAGGTGGCCGTTCTCCCGGGCCTGACGGATGGCGGAGACGGTGGACGGGGCGATCAGGGAGCCGTGCTCGAGGATCGTGCCGTCGACGTCGAGGAAGGCGATGCGGGTCATGCGTTTCTCCGCGGAACGGCCCCGGGGCGCGAGGCTCCGGGGCCGATCCGATCAGTGGGGGATCAGCGGGTCAGGGACGCGCCGTTGGTCCGGATGACGTCGGCGTACCAGTGGAACGACTTCTTCCGGTAGCGATCGAGCGAACCGGTGCCGTCGTCGTCACGGTCGACGTAGATGAAACCGTATCGCTTGCTCAACTGCGCGGTGCTCGCGCTGACGATGTCGATGCAGCCCCACGAGGTGTAGCCGAGCACGTCGACACCGTCCTCCAGGGCCTCGCCCACCTGCACGAGGTGGTCATTGAGGTACTGGATGCGGTAGTCGTCGACGACCGTCTTCTCACCGTCGACCTCGACGAGCTGGTCGCGCGCGCCCAGACCGTTCTCGACGATGAACAGCGGCTTCTGCCACCGGTCCCAGAACTGGTTCAGCACGAGCCGCAGGCCCACCGGGTCGATCTGCCATCCCCACTCGCTCGCCTCGAGCGTCGGGTTCGGGACGCCGCCCATGATGTTGCCCTCGCCGCTGCCCCGCTTCTCGGGGTCGGCGGTCTCGGCGATGCTCATGTAATAGCTGAACGAGACGAAGTCGACGGTGTTCGTCAGGTCGTCGCGGTCCTCGTCGGTGATGTCCAGCTCGATGCCCTTCTCGCGCAGCGTGCGCAGGAAGTACCCGGGGTAGGCGCCGCGCGTGTGCACGTCGCCGTAGACCAGGTTGCCGTGGTCGGCGGTCATGACCGCGACCGCGTCATCGGGCGACGGGCTGAGCGGGTAGATCGGCATGGACAGCACCATGCAGCCGACCCTCGCCTCGGGGGCGACCTCGCGGGCGATCCGGGTGGCGCGGGCGGATGCCACGAGCTCGTGGTGCATCGCCTGGTAGAGCTGCTGCTCGGGCACGCCGCCCTCGGGGATCGGGATGCCGCCGCTCATGAACGGCGCGTGCAGCAGCGAGTTGATCTCGTTGAAGGTCAGCCAGTACTTCACGCGCGATCCGAAGCGCTCGAACAGGGTGCGGGCGTAGCGCTCGTAGAACCCGATGAGCGCGCGGTTCGTCCACCCGCCGTACTGCTCGGCGAGGTGGAGCGGGGTCTCGTAGTGCGAGATGGTGACGAGCGGCTCGATGCCGTGCTTCTCGAGCTCGTCGAGCACGCGGTCGTAGAACGCCAGGCCGGCCTCGTTCGGCTCCGTCTCGTCGCCGTTCGGGAAAATGCGGCTCCACGCGATCGAGAACCGGTAGACCGAGAAGCCCATCTCCGCGAAGAGGGCGATGTCCTCGGCGTAGCGGTGGTAGTGGTCGATGCCGACGAGCTTCAGGTTGTCGGGCGTGGGGCGCTCGCTGCGCGGACCGGAGATGCCGCGCGGCATCACGTCCTGCACCGAGTAGCCCTTGCCGTCCTCGTCGTAGGCGCCCTCGATCTGATTCGCCGCGGTCGCGCCGCCCCAGAGGAAGCCGTCGGGGAAGGGGGTGGTGGTCATGGTGCGTGCCTCCAGGGGTCAGCGGGCGGTGGACAGGGAGTCGACGGACACGGCGCGGAACAGCGCCTCGCCGTGCGAGAGGGGACCGGATGCCGCCTCGGCGATGCCCGGGTAGAGGTCGCCGTTCGTGACGATGACCGGGGTGATGAGGTCGTAGCCGGCCTTCTCGATGGCATCCCCGTCGAATTCGAGGAGGAGGTCGCCGGCCTTGACCTCGGCGCCGGACTGCACCTTCAGGGTGAAGTGCTGACCGCCCAGACGGACCGTGTCGAGACCGACGTGGATGAGCAGCTCCACGCCGTCGACGCCGCGCAGGCCGATCGCGTGTCCGGTGGGGAACGCCGCGACGACGGTCGCGTCGAAGGGGGCGTACACGGCGCCGGAGGTCGGGCGGATGGCGACGCCCTGCCCGAGCGATCCGTCGGCGAAGGCGGCATCCGGAACCTCGCTCAGGGGCACGACGGTGCCGTCGACGGGGCTGAGCACGACGGTGTCGGTCGCCGCGACGGGCGCCGCGGGGGCGGCCGTGTCGACGGGATCCTTGAAGCCGACGAGCACGGTGAGCAGGAACGGCACGAGCAGCGCGACGGCGAGACCGATCGCGAGCATCACCATGTTGCCGTTACCGAGCAGCGCGGGAAGGGCCAGGCCCGAGGGGACGACGAACGCCACCGAGAACACCCCGCCCATCGCGATGAGGGCGCCGCCGAGCGCACCGCCGGCGATGCCGAAGGCGAAGGGCCGCTTGAGGGGGAGGTTGATGCCGTAGATCGCGGGCTCGGTGATACCGGCGAGCAGTCCCGACAGGGTGGCCGGGGCGGCGAGCGAGCGGAGGTTCTTGTTACGGGTGCGCACGAGCACGCCGGCGACGGCGGCGGCCTGGGCGAGCACCGCGGCGAAGACCGGGCCGATGAGGAGCATCTGACCGGTGGTCTGCAGCTCGAGCTGGAACAGCGGCACCAGGCCCCAGTGCAGGCCGAAGATGACGAAGACCTGCCACAGACCGCCCATGATGGCCCCGCCCAGCCACGGCACGGTCTGGAACACCCAGCCGATGCCCGCGGCGAGACCGCCGCCGATGAGGCTCGACAGGGGGCCGATCGCGAGGAACACGAGCGGAACGGCGACGGCCACCACGATCATCGGGGTGAGGAACCGCTTGACCGCCCCGGGGAGCACGTTCAGCAGGAAGCGCTCGGCGTAGCTCTGCAGCCAGACGATCACGATGATCGGGATGACGCTCGAGACATAGCTGACCATCGTCACCGGGATGCCGAAGAAGGTGATGTCGGGCTGGCCGTTCAACGCGACGATCGAGGGGTACACGAGGGCGCCGGCGATGGCGAAGGACGTGAACTCCGACGCCTTGAAGTAGCGCGCCGCGGTGATGGCGAGTGCCATCGGGAGGAAGTTGATCAGCGCGTCGGAGAGCGCGTTGAGGATCGTGTAGGTGGTGGTCGTGGCATCCAGCCAGCCGAAGGTGACGGCCGCGGCGACGAAAGCCTTCAGCAGACCCGTGCCCGCCAGCGCCCAGAGGATGGGCGTGAAGATCGACGAGATCATCTTGATGAAGCGGTTGAAGAGGTTGCCCTTGGGGCCGCTGTCGCCGCCGTCCGCGCCGCCGCCGCCCAGGGACGTCTGCGCCTGGATCGCCGCGTAGACATCCGGGACGTCGTTGCCTATCACGACCTGGTACTGACCGCCCGCCTGGGCGGTGGTGATGACGCCGGGGGTGGCGCGGAGGGCGGCGGCATCCGCCTTGCCCTCGTCTTTCAGGACGAACCGGAGTCTGGTCGCGCAGTGCACCATCGAGGTGATGTTGCTCTCTCCACCGACGCCGGTGAGTACCGCCGCTGCTGTCTTCGCGTGATCCGTCATCGGAATCCGCCTGCCTTTCGCCGCTTCGGTGCGGCCCGTTCGAATGTTCTGTGGCGACGGTTCCGGGGTGTTTCGGGCAATAAAAAAGACCCGAATCCGTTCATCGCTCGTCAGCGATGTGGATTCAGGTCTTGCCCGCTCGCGCGGTAACAATCCGGAAATCGTCGGCAGGCCGTGAGGCCTGCGTCCGTGACTATAGCACCGGCGCCCCAGGGTCGCCACCGGCGTCGGACCGCCCCATGCTCGTGGCCAGCCGCTCGACGTGGACGATCAGGTACAGCACCTCCTCATCGGTGAGCGCGGAGCCCGTCGCGGCCAGGACGTACCCCTTGACGGCCTCGGCGATGCCGAAGGAGCGCGGGTACCGGTGCTTGGCGAACTCGAAGAACGACGAGTCACCGCTCGTCAGCATCGTGCGGTCGACCAGGCGCTGCAGGAGGAACCGGACGTGCAGGATGAAGCGGGCGTAGTCCGGACTCGCGGTGTCGAGGGTGACCGCCAGGCCCGTCTCAACGGTCCGCACGACATGCTGCACGCGCCGGAACAGCAGCGCCGCCGTCCCGTTGGGCTCGTCGCGGGTGGCGTTCAGCAGGTGCATCGTGAGGAACACGCCCTCTTCGGGCGGGAGCTCCCGGTCCAGCGAGCGGGCGATCGACGCGGCCATGTGCTCGGCGACGCGCGACTCGTCGGGGTGGAGGATGCGCAGCTCCGGCATCGACGTACCGGGGATCCGGATGCCTTGGTCCAGACGTTCGACGACGTAGGTGACGTGGTCGATGACGGCCAGCGGAAGACGACGACCGAGGTCCCGGCCGAGCTCGCGTTCGGCCTCGTCGACCGCGCGCAGCACCGCCTGCACGAGCGCGTAGGGCGCGTCGGTGAGCAGCTTCTGCGCGTGGGCGGTGTCTGTGGACTGATCGAGGACGAAGGTCTTCTCGACCTTCGCCGGGTCGACGCGGCCATTGTGCTTCAGCTGGAAGCCGATCCCGCGCCCCATCAGCACCCGCTCGCGGCCGTCGGCGTCGATCGCCACGACGACGTTGTTGTTCAGCAGCTTCTGGACGCCGCCGGGCGGGAGGGAGGCGTCACCGGCACCGGGCATGGGATGCATCATATTCGCGGTCGGGTCGGTGCCGGAGGGTGCGTCGGGGTCCCCTCGACGCGACCTCGACGCCCCGGTCTCCGTGCCCAGCCGGGACGCAGGCGGCCCCCGGTATCCTGGAAACCATGACTGACCAGCCCCCCGTGCGCACCACCACGCCCCGGCAGGTGCGCCCCGCGGGGGCGCCGGCCGACACCGGCATCCGTGAGACGACGCCGAAGAGCACCGGCATCCGTGAGACCCGGCCGAAGGCCGGACGCCAGGTCCGCCCCCAGACCGAGGGATGGCAGCAGCAGAAGGACGAGACCGGCCGCCCGCTGCTGCAGTTCGCCAGCCCCAAGCGCGGCAAGCCGCCCGTGCACCTCGCCGACCTCACCGCCGCCGAGCGCGTCGAGAAGGTGAAGGAGCTGGGCCTGCCCGGCTTCCGGGCGAAGCAGCTCGAGAAGCATTACTTCACGCACTACACGTCCGACCCGGCCGAGATGACGGACCTCCCGGCATCCACTCGGGAACAGCTCGTCGCGGGGATGCTGCCGCCCCTGCTCACCGAGGTGCGCCGGCTCGAGACCGACCGCGGCGACACGATCAAGTTCCTCTGGAAGCTGCACGACGGCGCGCTGGTCGAGTCGGTGCTCATGCGCTACCCGGGCCGCATCACGCTGTGCGTGTCGAGCCAGGCCGGTTGCGGGATGAACTGCCCGTTCTGCGCGACCGGGCAGGCGGGCCTGACGCGCAACATGTCGTCCGCCGAGATCATCGAGCAGATCGTCCGCGCCAACGCCCTCATCGCCGCCGGCGGTCTCGGCGGCAAGAAGCGCGACGACCACTCGCTCGACCGCGTCTCGAACATCGTCTTCATGGGCATGGGCGAGCCGCTGGCCAACTACGCGCGGGTCATGCAGGCCGTGCGCGTGATGGTCGACAAGGACCACGGCCTCGGCATGAGCGCCCGCGGCATCACCGTCTCGACCGTCGGCCTCGTGCCCGCGATCACCAAGCTCGCGAACGAGGACATCCCGGTCACCTTCGCCCTGTCGCTGCACGCCCCCGACGACCACCTGCGCGACGAGCTGATCCCGGTCAACTCCCGCTGGAAGGTCGACGAGGCCCTGGATGCCGCCCGCGCCTACTT
>VGAV01000092.1 GCA_016870695.1 Actinomycetota bacterium
CCACGGGCTCTTTCGCCTCGGGTCCGTAGTAGCGGGAGAGCGAGTCGAGGATGCGCTCCTTGCGCTCCTCGGCGCTCAGCCGGAACAGGTCGTCGGCGTTCTGGTCGGACACGAAGCCCACGAGGGTTCCGCGCTCGTCGCCGTGGTTGGTGTTGTCGTATGCCTCGTGGCAGAGCTCGTAGGGGCTGAAGGCGGTGCCCGACAGACCCTTGTCGCGCCAGAACGGCGTCTCGTAGACGGCGTGCACCTTGATGACGAAGCCCATCGAGAAGTGCTGGTGCATCTGGTGCTGCAGGCGCGGCAACGGCGGCTCGAACGAGATGCGCGGGTACAGGACGGGCGCCAGCGCGAGGATCGCGAAGCGGGCGCGGACGGTGACGCCGTCGGCGATCACGGTGACTCCCGCGGAGGAGGTCTTCGCGGCTTCGACACGGGCGGTCAGGGCGCGCAGGTCGTCGACGCGCTGCCCCGTCGCGGAGTCCGCCGCGCGGTCCGGCGTCGCGACCGCCTCGGCGCCCCAGAGAATGCGCCGCACCGGCTGATTGAGCAGCACGTCGTCGCCGAGACGCTCGGCGAGCAGCTCGGGCACCTGCTGGAGGCCGCCGGCCACGCGCTTGTCGAGGATGAAGTCCGCGTCGACCAGGTTCGAGTAGGAGCCCGCGGATGCCGCCATGTGCAGCGACTGCAGCAGCGAGAAGGTGTGCGTGGGCTTGGTGAGCATCGCCGACCCCGTGGCGAAGGCGAGGTTGCGGACGGCCTCGTCGTCGTCGGTCTGCTGTCGGAGCCAGGCATCCCACGAGATCGCGTCCCACTCGGCGGCCTTCGGGTGGGCCCACGGGCGGTCGGGGTCGATCTCGGCGACCAGGGCGTCCAGGCGCGCGGTGATCTCGTCGATGGCCTTCTCGGTCTCGGGGGCGACGGGGAACATCTCGCCGGTGAAGCGCCTGGTCTGGCCGTCGGGGCCCACGTAGACGCTGTCGCCCTCGCGGTAGCGGCTGTAGGTCGACAGGCCCAGGTCGGCGACGGTGTCGATGAGCGCGGTCTGGTCCGGCGAGACCCACTGGCCGCCCAGCTCGAGCATCGCGCCGTCGATCACGTCGGTCCACAGGCGCCCGCCGACACGGTCGCGCGCCTCCAGCACGACGACCGACAGGCCGGCCGTGCGCAGGTCGTTGGCGGCGGTGAGTCCGGCGGCGCCGGCTCCGATGACGACCACGTCTCGGGTGATTTCGTCCATGAAGCTTCCTTACTCGTCGTTCGCGCGGGGGTGTCGAAGTGGTCCCGGCGGCGGTGTTCGGGCGCACGCCGCCGCCGGGTCGTTCCTCAGTTGCGGGCGAGGGCGGCCGCGACGACGTCGAGGCCCTCGTTCAGCAGGTCGTCGCCGATGGACAGCGGCGGCAGGAATCGGATGACGTTGCCGTAAGTGCCGCACGTGAGGACGATGACGCCCTCGGCGATGGCGGCCTTCGCGACGGCCGACGTGAGCGCGGCGTCGGGCGCCCCGGTGGCGGGGTCGACGAACTCGGCCGCGATCATCGCGCCGTGCCCGCGGACGTCGCCGATGCGCGGGTCGCCGGCCTGCAGCGAGCGCAGGCGTCCGGTCAGCAGCTCGCCGATCTCCCGGGCCCGCTCGACGAGGCCCTCGTTCTCGAAGGCGTCGATGGATGCCAGGGCGGCGGCGCACGCGATGGGGTTGCCGCCGTAGGTCCCTCCCAGGCCGCCGGTGTGGGTGGCATCCATGATCTCCGCCCGGCCGGTGACGGCGGCGAGCGGGAGACCGCCGGCGATGCCCTTCGCGGTGGTGACGAGATCCGGGACGATGCCGAAGTGCTCGGACGCGAACATGGCGCCGGTACGGGCGAAACCGGACTGCACCTCGTCGGCGATGAAGACGACGCCGTTCTCGCGGCACCAGTCGACGATCGCGTTCAGGAAGCCGTCGGCGGGGACGATGAAGCCGCCCTCGCCCTGGATGGGCTCGATGATGACGGCGGCGAGGTTCTCGGCGCCGACCTGCTTCTCGATGAGCGAGATGGCCTTCGCGGCGGCGTCGGGACCCGACAGGCCGTCGCGGAAGGGGTACGACAGCGGGGCGCGGTAGACCTCGGCGGCGAAGGGGCCGAAACCGCTCTTGTACGGCATGCTCTTCGCGGTGAGCGCCATCGTCAGGTTGGTGCGGCCGTGGTACGCGTGGTCGAAGGCGACGACGGCCTGGCGGCCGGTGTGCTTGCGGGCGATCTTGACCGCGTTCTCGACGGCCTCGGCGCCGGAGTTGAACAGGGCGCTCTTCTTCGCGTGGTCGCCGGGGGTGAGGCGGTTGAGGGCCTCGGCGACGGCGACGTACGACTCGTACGGCGAGATCATGAAGCACGTGTGGGTGAAGGCGGCGACCTGCTCCTGCACGGCGGCGACGACGGCCGGGTGGGCGTTGCCGACGCTGGTGACGGCGATGCCCGAGCCCAGGTCGATGAGCGAGTTCCCGTCGGCGTCGACGACGACCCCTCCGCCCCCGGCGACGGCCTCGATCGGCACGGTGTGACCGACGCCGGATGCCACGGCGGCGGCCTTGCGGGCCAGCAGCTCCTGCGAGCGCGGGCCGGGGATGGCGGTGACGAGGCGGCGCTCCTGGGGGAGGGTCGGACCGCCGACGGCGGGGAGGGTGTCGAGGCTCATGGCGGCGATGCTACGGAGCACGCGCCGCGGCCCGCACTGTGCGGGCTGTACAGTTCGAGGCATCCCCGTGTACGAACCGTATAGGAGCGACCGTGGCCGAGCCCGCCGCCGTGCCCCCCACGCTGCGCGCCCTGCTGGGGCGCCGCGATCTGCGTCTGCGCCTGGCCCTGGACGAGTCCGCGCTGCCCGGCGGCAGCCTGGACCGCGCCGCGCGATGGGTGCACTCGAGCGACCTCGCCGATCCCACGCCGTTCCTCAGCGAGGGGCTCGTGCTGCTGACCACCGGCACGCAGTTCGCCGACGCCGCGCCCGCCGATTACGACGCGTACGTCGACCGGCTGTCGGCGCGGGGGGTGGTGGGGCTGGGCTTCGGCACGGAGGTCGTCCGCGACGGCATCCCGGCGCATCTCGCCGCCGCATGCCTCGCGGCCGGCATGCCCCTGTTCGAGGTGCCGTACCGCACCCCGTTCATCGCGGTGGCGCGGGCGGGCGCCGAGGCGATCGCCGCGGAGGCGTACGCCCGTCGGAGCTGGTCCCTCGCGGCGCAGCGCGCCGTGTCGCTCGCGGCCCTGCGCCCCGACGGGCTGTCCGCCACCCTGGCCGAGCTGTCCCGGCAGCTGGACTGCTGGGTGGGCCTTTACGACCCCTCCGGTGCCCTGCGCATCGCCCACCCGACCGGGACGATGGATGCCGACACCCTCGGCATCCTGGCCGGCGACGTGGCCGAGGTGCTCCGTCGCGGCACGCGGGCGGGATCGGCGCTGCGGGTGAACGGCGCCGAGGCGACCCTGCAGACCCTCGGACGCGGCGGGCAGCTGCGGGGCGTCGTCGCGATCGTCGGCACCGACCTGGATCACGAGGCGCGCAGCGTCGTCACGGCCGTCCTCGCCATGGCGGGGCTCGCCCTGGAGCAGCAGGACGGGCTCGGCCGGGCCGTCGGCGCCCTGCGCGCCGGGCTCGTGCAGTCGCTGCTGGGCGACGACCCGTCCCTCGCGCGTCGCGCGGCGCGCGAGCTGTGGGGCGCGCTTCCGACCGCCCCGGTCGTGGTGGGGCTGACCCCGGCCGCATCGGTGCGGTCGCGGGCTCTCGTGGAGTGGTTGGAGGCGCGCGCGCACGAGCAGCTGTTCTTCGGCCGCGGCGACGACGGCGTGGTGCTGGTCGTCCCGGCGGCGTCCCGGGCGCTGCTGGAGGAGACCGCGGAACGGTTCGACCTCGTGGTCGGGGTGTCGGCCCCCGCGGCGTACGACGCCTTCTCGAGCGCGCTCGCGCAGGCCCGCACGGCCCGCGACCGCGCCTCCTCCCCCGGCGTGGCCGACTTCGCCGACGCGTCCCGGGCGGGGGTGCTCTCCGCGCTCGGCTCCGACGCCGCCCGCACCGTCGCGGCCGGCGTGCTCGCCCCGCTGCGGCAGCACGACGACGCCCAGGGCGCGGCCCTCGTCGTCACCCTCGATGCGTGGCTGGCCCACGACTGCTCGCACGAGGCCACGGCCCAGGCCCTCGGCATCCATCGCCACACCGTCCGGGCGCGCGTGGCGCAGGCCGAGCGGGTGCTGCACCGGGACCTGTCGTCCTTCGCCGCGCGCGCCGAGCTCTGGACGGCCCTCCGCCTCGCGGAGTGACGACCCGCCCGTCTCGTGTCCCGGGCCGCTGCGGTGTGCCGGTGCCCCCTTGCTGGTGCCGTCCTGCGGAGTTCGGTGAAGACACGCCGTCCGCGGGGCTGTCGGGACGGCGTGTTGGTCCGGAACTCCGCAGGACGGTGTGAGCCTGCGGCCGGGACCTCTTCTCCACAGACCTCACTTCGTGCCATCCATCCCCAATTCGCCGGGAACGGCCCCCGGGCGGAGGGCTCGACCGGGCACGCTGGGCCGGTGTGCAGGACCCGTGATCGAATCCGTCGCCGCCGTGATCTGTTCCGGGCCGGTCTGAGACGCACCGACGTCGACGCGGCGGTGGCCTGCGGCACCCTGATCCGGCTGCGTCGGGGCATCTACGCGGATGCCACGACGTGCGAGCCGCGGCGACGGGCGGCGCTCCACGGCGGAGCGCTCGCCTGTGTCAGCGCGGCGCGCCACCGGGGCATGTGGGTGCTCGCCGAGGACGACGCCCTTCACATCAGTCTGATTCCGGACGGGCACGGCCACCCTGTCGAGGGGTCGGACGTCGTGACGCATTGGGACCACGTCGCCGGTGACCGTTTCGGCCTGCCGTCCGTGTTCGTCATCCTGCCGCAGATCCTGACCTGTCGCGGTGTCGAGGAGTTCTTCGTCGCACTGGAGTCCGCCCTCCACCGGAGGGCGCTGTGCAGCTCCGACCTCCCCCGTCTGGCGGCGAGGCTTCCGCGCACCGCCGGCGCGGCCATCGCATCGGCCCGCACGGACGCCGAGAGCGGCCTCGAGTCGCTGCTGCGGTGGCGTCTCCGCCGGCACGGCCTGCCGATCCGGACGCAGGTCCCGGTCTTCTCGGTAGGGCGGGTCGACCTCATCATCGGGGAGTCCCTCATCGTCGAGGTCGACGGAGCCGAGAATCATGACGGCCCCTCCCACCGCCACCGCGACCTCATGCGGGACGCCACCGCCGCGACCTGGGGTTTCGTCACTCTTCGCTTCGACTACGCCATGGTCGTGCATGACTGGCCGGTGGTAGAGGCGGCGATCCTCGCCCACGTGTCCCGGGGCCTCCACCGTCGCTGACGCGGCCGTCGGAGTCGTGAATACGCCGCCGCCCCACGGCACTCCCCGATCACCGCCCTTCTCCCGCCATCCCCCGCCACCCGCCACCCGCCACCCGCCACCGTCCTGCGGAGATCCGGGACGACACGCCGCCCACACGGCCGCAGCCACGGCGTGTCGGACCGCGAGTCCGAACGACGGCAGCAGACCCCGACCGGCGACGGCCGGAGGAACGACACGGGCACCGGGCTGTGGCATCCATCCCCCGCCACCGTCCTGCGGAGATCCGAGACGACACGCCGCCCACACGGCCGCAGCCACGGCGTGTCTGACCGCGAGTCCGAACGGCGGCAGCAGACCCCGGCCGCCTGCCGGTCAGGACGGGGCGTGGCCCTCGAGGAACTCGTACATCTCGGTCGTGTCCACGCCGGGGAACGCCCCGGTCGGAAGGGTCGCGAGAAGGGTCCGCGGGGTCCGCACGTTCGGCCAGGCCGCGCCCCGCCACGCGGCCTCGAGCTCGACGGGCGCCCGGCGGCAGCAGGTCTCGACGGCGTGCCGCGACACCCCTCGGTTCGTCGTGTCGCGGCCGCGGAACCACTTCGTGTCGTCGAAGCGCACGCCCACGCTCACCGAGTGCGCGCCCTCGCTGGACTGCTCCACGCGGGCCGTGCACCAGTACGTCCCGTTCCCGGTGTCGGTGTACTGGTAGTAGGGGTTGAAGCGGTCGTCGACGTCGAACACCACGCGGCTCGTCCACCGCCGGCAGCACATCTGCCCCTCGATGGACCCGAGCCGGTCTGTCGGGAAGTTCACGTCGTCGTTCTCATAAGCCTTCGTGATGGTGCCCGACTCGTGCACCTTGAGGAAGTGCACCGGGATGCCGAGATGCACGGTGGCCAGGTTGGTGAACCGGTGGGCCGCGGTCTCGTACGACACCGAGTACGCGTCGCGGAGGTCCTCGATGCTGATCGCCCGCCGTTCCTTCGCCTCGCGCAGCGCCGTGACGACATCGCCCTCCGGCATCAGCAGCGCCCCGGTGAGGTAGTTCGTCTCCACGCGCTGCCGGAGGAACTCGTCGTAGCTCGTCGGCTCGCCGTGGCCGAGGAGGCGGCTGGACAGCGCCTGCAGCACCGCCGTCCGCGGGTCGCCCTTGGCCACCCCGGTCGACAGGTAGAGCCGGCCGTTCTTCACGTCCGCGATGCTGCGCGTCGACGAGGGCAGGTCGGGCACGTAGTGCAGCGAGAACCCCAGATGGGCGGCGATGTCGCTCGCCGCGCGCTGCGTCAGCGGACCCCCGGGGTGGTCGACGGCGGAGAGGACCCGGGATGCCTCGGCCTCCAGCTCCGGAAAGTGATTGTCCTGCGTGCGCATGAGCCGCCGCAGCGCCACGTTCGCCCGTCGCGCCTCCTCGGGCGTCGCCGAGCGCTCCTCGCGCAGCCGCTCGATCTCCCCTTGGAGGGCGAGCATCGCCGCCAGCACCTCGTCGGGCACCGACCGGCCGACGCGGAACGGCGCGATGCCGAGGGCTTGGAACGTCTGACCGCGCATCGCGCGCTCGACGGACACCTCGAGCGCGGTGCGCGGGTCGAGGGGCTCCGCGTCCAGGAGCGCGTCGAGCTTGCACTCGAGGGCGCGCGCGATGGTCTGCAGCAGCGTGAGCTTCGCCTCGCGGTGGCCGTTCTCGATCATCGACAGCTGACTCGGGGCCCGGCCGACGGCTTGTGCGAGGTCGTCGAGCGTCATTCCGCGCGCGGTGCGCAGCTGTCGGATGCGTCGGCCGATCGTGAGGGTGTCCACCTCCCCATCGTCGAGCGGGAGGGACGTCGAAGGAGCAGGTGCGCGCGTCGCCATACGGCACGATCTCACAGAAGCAGAAGATCGGTCCATCTTCTCCGCACGAACCTCGTCGGCAGCCGGGAGTGTTCGCCCACAGTTGTGGTCACGAGCCCCGCACACCCTTCCGAGAGGACGACCTCATGACCCTCATCACCGCTCCCCCGCTCACGACGACCCCGGCGTCCGCTCCGCACCTCCGCGTCGAGCGGCCGCTGGAAGGACAGGACGGACGGATCCTCAGCCCGGCCGCCCTCACCTTCCTCACCGAGCTGCACGACCGTTTCGCCCGCCGCCGGCACGACCGTCTCGCCGCCCGCGAGCGCCGTCGCTTCGAGATCGGCACGGGCGACGACCCGCACTTCCGCGCCGAGACGGCGTACATCCGTGACGACCCGTCGTGGCGGGTGGCGGGAGCCGGCCCGGGCCTGGAGGACCGCCGCGTCGAGATCACCGGACCGACCGACCCCAAGATGACCATCAACGCGCTGAACTCCGGTGCCCGCGTGTGGCTGGCCGACCAGGAGGATGCCACCTCCCCGACGTGGCGCAACGTGATCGGCGGTCAGCAGTCGCTGTTCGACGCCATCCGCGGTCAGCTCACCTACACGAACGCCGACGGCAAGGAGTACCGCGTCACCGCGGAGCGGACCCCGACGATCGTGATGCGCCCGCGCGGCTGGCACCTGCCCGAGAAGCACATGACGTTCATCGATCGGGCCGGCCGCGAGCTGGCGGCATCCGGGTCCCTCGTCGACTACGGGCTGTACGTGTTCCACAACGCCGACGCGCTGATCGCGGCCGGCCGCGGGCCCTACTTCTACCTGGCGAAGATCGAGTCGGCGGAGGAGGCGCGCCTGTGGGACGACGTGTTCTCGTTCACCGAGGAGCGACTCGGGCTGTCGCACGG
>VGAV01000093.1 GCA_016870695.1 Actinomycetota bacterium
AACGTGCACATGGGCGCGCTCGCCTTGGTCGCCGCGTGCATCATCGGCGTCCTCGTCGTCGGCGAGTCGCTCGACGACGTGCTCGGCGGCTTCCCCGTCGACGCGCTGCTCATCCTGCTGGGCATCACCTACCTCTTCGGCATCGCCCGCGCCGTCGGGACCATCGACTGGCTCGTCGACCGGTCGGTGCGGCTGATCGGGGACCGCGTCGCCCTCATCCCGTGGGCGATGTTCGCCGTCGGGACGCTCGTCGCGTGCCTCGGCACCTCCCACGCCGCCTTCACGCTCGTCCCGATCGCGATGAGCCTCGCGCACAAGCACCGCATCCACTCCACGATGATGGGCATCGCGATGAGCTCCGCGATCGTCGGCGGCGCCCTCGCCCCCACGAGCATCGTCGGCATCACCGTGCTGACGGTCGCCACGACCGCCGGCATCCCCTACAACGCCGCTCTCATGTTCGGTCTGTCGGTCGGCATCAACACGCTCATCGTCGCGGTCGCGTTCCTAATGTTCGGCGGACGCGAGCTCATCGCCCGCGGCCGTGCCGCCAAGGCCGCGTCGACCGAGCTCGGCACCGGCGGCGGCTCGGGCGGCACCGGGCGCGGCACCGGCGGCGGCTCCGGCGTCACCGGCGTGCTGACGCAGACCACGGCGCAGAAGCTCACCGGCTACCAGCTGATGACGCTCGTCTCGATCCCCGTACTCGTCATCGCGTTCTTCACGCTCACACTGAACGACGTCGACCTCAACCTTGGCGCCGTCGCGCTGACCCTCGCCGTGCTGCTCGCCTTCATCAACCCGAAGGCCGGCCGCGAGGGCCTGGGCAAGGTCGACTGGAACACGATCCTGCTGCTCGGCGGCATCATCACGTACGTCGGCGTCCTCACCCGCCTCGGCGCCATCGACCAGCTCGGCGAGTTCGCCCGCTCGGTGAACGAGCCGCTCGTCGCCGCGCTCGTCCTCTGCATCATCGCCGGCCTCGTCTCGGCCTTCGCCTCGACGATCGGCATCATCGGCGCTCTCGTGCCCCTCGCGGTGCCGCTGCTGCTGCCCGGCGGCGGACTGGAGATGACCGGATTCATCTATGCGCTCGCGATCTCGGCGTCCCTCGTCGACTGCGCGCCGTTCGGAACGACCGGTGCGACCATCGTCGCGTCGGCTCACGAGGACGACCGGGCTCGCCTCTACCGTCACCTGACGATCTGGGGGCTCTCGATGGTCGTGATCGGCCCGGTGATCACGATCGCCGTGCTGGTCGTCCCGTTCCTCGGAGGGTGATCCCCCCACAGCCTCCGCGGGAGACGGCCCGGATCGCCTCGGCGGTCCGGGCCGCTCTCGTTCCCGGCGTGCTTGAAGGCCGTCAGCGCCCAGCGCCAAGGCCGCGGGACCTAGGCTCGACGGGATGAGAACCGTCGGAGTCGACCTCGCGGCCGGTACCCCCGGGACGGCGCTCGCCGAGATCCTCTGGACCGACAGCGGAGCCCGGCTCACCCGGCTCGAGATCGGGATCCAGGATGCCGACATCGTGGCATCCGTCTGGGCCGGCGACGCGTGGCTGGGGATCGACTGCCCGCTCGGCTGGCCGGACGCGTTCGTCGACTTCGTCGGCGCGCACCACGCGGACACGGCTCCGTCGCTCGGACCCGTCGACGGCGGCGCGGACTGGCGCCGCCCGCTCGTCTACCGCCACACCGACCACGTCGTGTACGGCCGGATCGGCCGCTGGCCGCTGAGCGTCTCGACCGACCGCCTCGGCGTCACCGCGTTGCGCGGCGCCGGATTGCTGCGGCGTCTGTCCGAGGCCGGCTTCCCCGTGGACCGTGCGGCCGAGGGGCGCCTGTTCGAGGTGTACCCCGGCGGGTCGTTGCGCCTGTGGGGCTTCGAGACGAAGGGATACCGGGTGGATGCCCCCCGTCGCCGCGCTCTGCTCGACGTGCTGGCGGCGCGGGCTCCCTGGCTCGACCTCGGCGGGTTCGCGCCGCTGGCGATCGCGAAGGCCGACGCGTTCGACGCGCTCGTCGCCGCGTTGTCCACCCGCGCGGGAGCGCTCGGGATGTTCGCGCGTCCGGCATCCGGTGCTCTCGACGTCGCCCGCCGGGAAGGGTGGGTCGTCCTGCCGGACGGGGCTTTCGAGGACCTGGGGCCGGGGGTCGTCGGGACGGTGTCGCCGAACTCCTGAGATCTGGCTGGCGGGCCGCGCGCCGGTGTGCTGCGTGTGCCGCGAGGTGGCGTCGCCGAACTCCTGAGTTGTGGCGCGCGGGCTGCGCGCTTGTGCTGCGTGTGCGGCGCGGTGGCGTCGTCGAACTCCTGAATTCCGGCGCCCGGGCCGCGCGCCGTGAGCCCGCGCCGCGGAATTCCGGCTGATTGCCGCGTGATGTCGCCGCACTCGTCGCGGGACTCAGGAGTTGTGCGGGCGCCGGGGCCGCGGGATCTCGGTGAATCGCGGCGTGACCTCGTCGCGGGACTCAGGAGTTGTGCGGGCGGCGGCGCCGGAGGATTGCGGCGGATCGCCGCGTGACCTCGTCGCTCTCGTCGCGGGGTTCAGGAGTTGCGCGGGCGGCGTGCCCGGCGCAGGTGCGGGCGGCGCTCGACCTGCGCCGGTCGGATTACGCCCGTGATCCCCGGTTCGCGCCCGACGACGGCTAGAGCATGGGGAGGCGGCGTGGCCGGGATCCGCGCGGGAAGGCCGCATCGATGCGTGCAATCTCGGCATCGGTGAGGTGCAGGGTTCCGGCTCCCGCGTTGTCGTCGGCGTGGGCGGGGTTGGACGCCTTGGGGATCGCGAAGACCGACGGATGCCGGACGAGGAAGCGCAGCGCCACCTGACGCGGAGTCGCCCCGTGAGCTGCGGCGATCTCTCCGAGCACCCGGCCGCCCGGCGTCTGCGGACCCGAAAAGTCGCCGTGGCCGAAGGGACTGTACGCCACCACCGCGACGTCGTGCTCCGCGCACCACGGCAGCACGGCGTGCTCGATCGCGCGTTCGCCGAGATGGTAGAGCACCTGGTTGCAGGCGAGCCGGCCCTCCCCGCCCGCTCCCCAGGCCTCTTGGAGGTCGGCATCGTCGAAGTTGCTGACGCCCCACGACCGGATCTTCCCCTGCTCGCGCAGGCGCTCGAAGCCGGCGAAGGTCTCCTCCAGCGGATGGGAGCCGCGCCAATGCAGCAGGTAGCTGTCGAGCCGGTCGGTCCGCAGGCGCCGGAGGGATCGCTCGCACGCGGCGATCACCCCGTCCCGGGAGGCGTTGCTCGGGAGGACCTTCGACACGAGGAAGACCTCCTCCCGCCGGCCGGCGATGGCCTCACCGACCACGATCTCGGCGTCGCCGTACATCTCGGCGGTGTCGATGTGCGTCATGCCGCGGTCCAGTCCTCGTCGCAGGGCATCCACGGCGGTCGGCCGGTGGGCGTCGTCGATGTACCAAGTACCCTGGCCGATCGCCGCGACATCGGAGGGAAGGGGCCCGAACGGGCGGTGCTCCATGGTCGCCACCCCTACGCGGGCTGCTTCTCGGCGACGACGGCCTCGAGACGGACGAGGAGTGCGGTGCGGACCGGTGTCGCCATGATGTTCTCCCGTGCTCGGTGGAGGTGATCCGCCGAGCTTGCTCCCCGGACCGCGGCGGACGCCACCTGTCTTGACGGTGGTCCGGGCGCCTGTTACCACGTCACGGCAGCACGGCGTCGACCTCCAGCTCGACCAGGACGTCAGGCTCGAAGAGGGGTCGACGCCGATGGCGGACAACGGCGGGAGCGGAAAGGGCAGCGCCCGCGGGGAGCGGTTCGAGGTCGATCTTTCGCCGGAATCAGCTGCCGTGTCGGCCTCTTGCCGCTGGGCGGCGGCGGTGCTAACGTGCAACCAAATGGTTGAACAACGGACAGTCGACGACGCGGAGATCGATCGCGTGTTCCACGCGCTCGCCGATGCGACGCGACGCGACATCGTGCGACGCACGCTCGTCGCCGAACAGTCGGTGTCCGATCTCGCCGCGGGCTACGCCATGTCGTTCGCGGCCGTGTCCAAGCACGTCGCGGTGCTCGCCGAGGCGCGCCTCGTTCACAAACGAGCGGAGGGGAGGACCCGACTCGTGCGCGCCGACCCCGCGGGCCTGGAGCGGGCGCAGCGACTGCTGCGGTCGTACGAGGACCTCTGGCGCGGCCGGATCGACCGGCTCGACGCCCTGCTCGCTGAAGAACCCCGCGATCCTGAATCCGGCGGCTGACCGCCGACGCGCGGCATCCCTCCGGCGTCACCGACCCCCAGAGAAGCAGACACACCGACCTCCGAAGAAGGAGCACGTCATGCCCGTCACCTCCGTCACCAGCGACGCCGAGTCGCTCACGATGACCCTCGTCGCCGACTTCCCGGTCGGACCCGAGCGGCTATGGAGCGTCTTCACCGACCCGCGGCAGCTCGAGCGGTTCTGGGGCCCTCCCGGGTGGCCCGCCACGTTCGACAGCTTCGACTTCTCCCCGGGCGGGTGGGCGAAGTACCACATGACCTCCCCGCAGGGGGAGAACGCCGGCGGGGTCTGGCAGTTCACGGACATCGACGCCCCGCGGGGCTTCACGGTCATCGATTCCTTCGCGGACGCCGACGGCACCATCATCGAGGACCTCCCCGGCTCGCGGATGACCTTCGCGTTCGAGGCGACTCCGGAGGGCTCACGGCTGACGAGCGTCAGCCACTTCGCGTCCGCCGAGGCCCTGGAGCAGATCATCGCGATGGGCGCCGTCGAAGGCTCGACCCTCGCACTCAACCAGCTCGACGCCGTCCTGCAGGACCTGCGCGACTACGCCCAGGGCAAGGGCACGCGGATCGAGGTGCTCAGCGAGCAGCACGTCCGCATCACCCGCCTCATCGACGGGCCGCGCGAGCTCGTCTGGCGCGCGCACACCGACCCCGACCTCATGCGCCGCTGGATGCTCGGCCCGGACGGCTGGCGCATGACCCACCGCGAGATGGACCTCCGCCAGGGCGGTACCTACCGCATCGCCTGGGAGCCCGAACCCGGCACCGAGGGGGAGGCGTTCGGCTTCGACGGCGAGATCCTGCTCATCGACGAGCCGCGCCGCATGGTCCAGACCGAGCACATGACCGGAACCGACTACCCCTCCACCACCAACGACCTGTCGCTGTACGAGGAGGACGGCGCGACACTCCTCACCCTGCTCATCGCGTACCCCGACGCCGCGACCCGCGACATGGTCCTGGCCACGGGCATGGTCGACGGCATGGAGCAGAGCTTCCAGCGTCTGGAGCGCGAGCTGGTGCACTGAGGCGGGAGGGATGCCGCGAGCTCGTGGCATCCCTTCTCCCCTTCCCTCGCGGGTCGGGGTGCGGCGCGCCGGAGGCGGGCCTGTCGCGGAATCGGATGCGGGCGGCGGAATCGGATGCCACGGGCATTCTGCTCCGAATCCGGCGCGGCCGTCCGATTCCGACGCGCGGCGGACCGGGACGGAGCGGTGCGCGGCGGGGCGCGCGGGGTCAGGCCTGGCGCAGGCCCTCTTCGAGCGCGACCCACGCGAGCATCGCGCACTTCACCCGCGCGGTGTACTTCGAGACGCCCGACAGCGCGGACGCGTCGCCGAACGTCTCCTCGTCGAGCGGGATCTTCCCGCGGGAACGCAGCGCCTCGCGGAACCGCTCGATCAGCGCCTGGGCGTCGGGGAGCGGCATCCCGTCGTCCCCTCCGTCCTCGCGGAGCAGCGCGACGAGCATCGACGCCGACGCCTGCGAGATCGAGCAGCCGGCGCCCTCCCACGTCACGGAGGCGACACGGTCGTCCTCGGTGGTGACGCGGAGGGTGATCTCGTCGCCGCAGATCGGGTTGCGCTGGTGGACGGTCGCGCTGTGCGCCCCGGGCTCGTCGAGGCCGAAGCCGCGCCGGTTCTTGGCGTGGTCGAGGATGAGCTCCTGATACAGCGCGTCGAGCCCGCTCATGCGGCGACCTCCGCCCCGAAGAAGGAGCGCACGCCGGAGACCGCGTCGAGGAACGTGTCGACCTCGTCCGCCGTGGTGTGGATCGCCGCGCTCGCGCGGACGGACGCCGTCAGCCCGAAGCGGCGGTGCAGCGGCTGTGCGCAGTGGTGTCCGACGCGTACGGCGACGCCGCGGCTGTCGAGGAACTGCCCCACGTCGTGCGCGTGCACCCCCTCGACGGCGAAGGCCTGCAGGGCGACGCGCTCGGCGGCATCCGTGTCCCCGAGGAGACGGATGCCGGGGATCGACCGCAGCCCCTCGCGCATGCGCCTCTCGAGCGCGGCCTCGTGCGCGTGCGCGGCGGCGAGGTCTTGTGCGCCGAGCCAGCGGAGGGCGGCGGCGAACCCGACGGCCTGCGACACCGGCTGCGTGCCGGCCTCGAAGCGCTGCGGCGGCGGCAGGTACTCGGCCTCGTCCAGGGTGACCGTCGTGATCATCGAGCCGCCGGTCGTGAACGGCGGCAGGGCGTCGAGCACCTCGTCGCGACCCCACAACGCGCCGATGCCGTACGGCCCGTAGACCTTGTGGCCCGAGAACACGGCGAGGTCGACTCCGGATGCCGGGAGGTCGAGGGCCAGGTGAGGTGCGGACTGGCAGGCGTCGAGCACGGTCAGCGCGCCGACCGCCTGCGCCCGCGCGACCAGATCGGCGACGGGGTTCACGATGCCGAGGACGTTCGAGACGTGCGGGAAGGCGAGGACCTTGGTCCGAGCGCCGATGAGGGAGTCGGCGGCATCCATGTCGAGGGTGCCGTCCTCGCGGACGGGGATGTGACGCAGGCGCGCGCCGGTGCGGCGGGCCAGCTCCTGCCAGGGGATGAGGTTCGCGTGGTGCTCCGCCTCGGTCACGACGATCTCGTCGCCCTCGCGCAGGCGACCGGCGTACCCGAGCGACCCGGCGACGAGGTTGAGACCGCCGGTGGCACCCGAGGCCCAGACGATCTGCTCCGGCTCGGCGCCGACGAACTCGGCGACGGTGACGCGGGCGTCCTCGAACAGCTCTGTCGCCTCGGCCGCGAGGGTGTGCGCGCCCCGGTGGACCGCCGCGTTCGCCCGGGACAGGAAGTCGCGCTCGGCATCGAGGACGGCCCGGGGCTTCTGGCTCGTCGCGCCGGAGTCGAGGTAGACGAGCGGGTGGCCGTCGACCTCGGTCTCGAGGATCGGGAAGTCGGCGCGGACGACGTCGACGTCGAAGGGGAGTGTCACCCTCCCAGGCTACGGCGCGGCGGGAGGGGTGGCGCCCGGGGTGGGCCGGCGGGCGTCGGTCAGGGACCGAACGTGCGTCCGACCCACTCGCGGCTGGCGCGAGCACTGGCATCCGGATCCCCGTGCACCTGGTCGACCTCGATGATGATCCAGCCGCCGAAGTCCTCGGGGAGCGCGGCGATGACGCCGTCGACGTCGAGGTCGCCGCGGCCCGGCTCGCGGAAGAAGTCCTCCAGGGCCACGTCGGTGTAAGGCCGGGGCTCCCGCCGCCACCGCTCCACGGCCTCGGCGGGCAGGTCCTTCACGTGCAGGTCGAGGATGCGATCGGCGTGACGGCGCGTCATCTCGACGGCATCCATTCCCGCCCAGGCGAGGTGCCCGATGTCGAAGGACGCGCCGAGCAGGTCGGGCCCGATGGCGTCGAGCACGGTCTCGATCTCGTCCTCCGTCTCGATCCACGTGCCCACGTGGTTGTGGAGGCCGGCGCGCACGCCCTCCTCCTGCAGGATGCCGGCGGCCTCGGCGAGGACGTCGATCTGCCGCTTGAGGCGATCGGGGTCCGCCCGGTGCCCGACCGCCGCCCGCTCCGACCATCGCGGCAGGACGTAGTTCACCTCCGGTGCGAGGAAGACGGAGTCGAGCCCGAAGAAGTTCGACTCCTCGGCCTTCCGGCGGACGGGGGTGAACCACCGGATCCATTCCGCCGTGCCCGGCCGGAGATCGAGGCCGTGATCCTCGGGCAGGCCGATCGATGCGTATCCCGGGGCCGGTCGCAGTCCGGCGTCGGCGATCATGCGGGCGTACTCCTGGAGGGTCTGGGTTTCCAGGACCTCCATCATCGTCGCGTCGAAGCCGGCTGCCGCGACCGCCCGCAGCACGTCCGGGTACTCCGAGC
>VGAV01000094.1 GCA_016870695.1 Actinomycetota bacterium
CGCCAGGCCGACGCCGCGGTCGCCGACGACGACGATCTCGCCTCCGAGGACATCCAGGACGACCTCCGCAGCATCAAGGCGTACGGCGAGGACCGCTGACCCACCTCTTCGCGCTGAGTTGTCGCAGATGTACGCGCGAAGGCCTTTCCAGCGTGCATCTGCGGCAAGTCAGGCGATGACGAAGATCCCGATTCTGCGCGTCGAGTTGTCGCAGATGTACGCGCGAAGGCCTTTCCAGCGTGCATCTGCGGCAAGTCAGCGCCTCGACGGCGGACCGCGCCCGCGGGGAGTTCGCGCGGGGGCAGAAACGGCCGCGACGGAGTCCCTGCGACGGCCCCCGTCCGGAGCGTGTTGGGGGAACGTGCTCGACGGACGAGGGGCGTCGGGGGCGCGTCGGTCAGGGGGAGACCGACGCGTTCCGCACCGGCAATGCCGGGGCCGGGTGACAGAGAGATTACGCCGCGGGCGCGCGGAACGCGCGGATCTCAGCGAACTCCGAGTCGACGCCGAAGAACCTCTCGGACTCGCCACGCCTGACGCCGCAGCCGTTGCCGCCGGGAGGCGCGCTCCAGGGCGCCGGCCCAGCGCGCGAGCACGGCGTCCTCGTCGTAGAGGCGGGCGCGTTCCACGGCGGCCCGGCGCATCCGTGCGGTCTCTTCGGGCGTGAGTCGGCCGGCGCGGATGACGGCGTCGGTGAGCGCCGCGACGTCGCCGGACGGCACGAGCCACCCGGTGCGACTGTCGAGGATCAGCTCCCGCGGCCCGTACGGCACGTCGTAGGCGATCGGCAGGCACCCCGCTGCCATGGCCTCGGCGATCACCAGAGAGAACGCCTCGCTCTTGCTCGTCAGCAGCAGCACCGACCGCTCACGCAACGCCTCGCCGGCGTTCGGATCGAAGCCGTGGAACCGGATGCCGCCGTCCTCTCCCGCGATGGCCCGCAGGGTGTCGCCGGCCGGTCCGTCGCCGTACACGTCGAGGGTGAGTCCGGGCTCCTCCGTGCGAGCACGGCGCACCGCGGCGAGGGCGTCCTCGACCCGCTTGATCGGCTCGAGCCGGGCGACGACGGCGACGCCCTCCCGCGGGGCGGTCGTGTCCACCTCTCGCACCCGCACCGGGTGCGGGACCGTCAGCAGCAGCGGGAGCCGGCCCGCCATCCGGCGCGCGTCCTGCGCCTGGCGGTCGGTGCAGAACACGACCGCGTCGAACGCGGCGAGCTTGCCGAACACCTCGGCGCGCGACGGCCGAACGGCATCGCCCTCGTCGGTGAGGTGCGAGCCGTGCACGATGTGGAGCACCACCACGTGTCGGCGGCGGTAGGTCGTGGCGAAGCGCGCCATGGTCTTGCTGTCCACGAGGAGGAACGAGGGCTCCCCGCCCGTGACCCGGTCCAACCACGCCGTGTAGACGGCGCGGACGCCGGAGAAGGCGGCGAGCGGCGCACCGTCGGCGTCGCACGTGACGACCCGGCGGCGGACCCGCCCGTCCGCACGCGGGACGTCGCGGCGGTCGGAGGCGGCGAGGGACCCGTCGGGGCGCAGGTGGTCGATCTGCTGCACCGCGCCAGCGGCATCCCTCCGCACCCGACGGACGACGTGTCCGCCGGACCGGTCCTCGACGACGCCCTCGTCACCCGACGCCAGGGGCGCGAAGCCGTCGGCCGGGGACACGGCACGACCCCGCAGGGTGTCGGTGCGCAGCCAGTCCCACAGGTTGACCACCCGCACCCGCTCGGAGAGGGCGTCGCGCCGCGCGAGCTCCGCAGCGACGCGCGCGTGGTCCTCGCGGTCGTCGCACGTGAGCACGTCGACGGCGGCGCCGCCGCGGCGATCGAACAGGCGCGATCGCTGCAGCAGGGCCGCCGTCAGCCCGCCGTAGTCGGCGGGGATGCTCCACGTCAGGACGAGCTGGCGTCCGGTGGGCAGACGCGCAGCGCGGGTCATGCGGAGGCGTCGGTGGGGATCTCTCCGGCGGCGATGGCATCGGCGTACGTGCGGATGTCCGGGCCGGGCTCGTAGTCGATGAAGCGACCCTTCATGCGCGAGTTGATCTCGGCGAAGGCGTCGTCCGACGAGATGCCGGGGTTCTCGCGGGCGATGTCGATGACGGCCTCGCGCAGGACGCGGTCGGCGTCGTCGAGGATCTTCTGGCGTGCGGGCTCGTTCCAGCGGATGTCCGAGGTTTCCATGCCCAGACTCTAAAGGTCGCGTCCGACGCGGATTCCGGGGTTGCGCGTCGCGGGGGCGTGTGCCGGACTGGGGTGATGTCGATGGATGCCACGGCCCCCGGGCCCGCGCCGAGGGCGGGGCTCCGCGCGCTCGCCGAGGACCTCGTGTGGTGGGTGCGCGACTACGCTTACGCGGTCGCCGGCCAGGTGCGCGCCGTCGTCGGCCGGGACGACCCGGACCGCATGGCGACGGGCGACGGGACGCCGATCGTGCTGCTGCCCGGGATCTACGAGACGTGGCGGTTCCTCGAGCCGCTGGCGCGCGCCCTGCACGACCGCGGTCATCCCGTCCATGTCGTGACGGCGCTCGGCGGCAACCGCCGCCCCGTCGCCGAGGCCGCCGGGCAGGTCGCCGACCTCCTCCGGGAGCGCGGGCTCGACGACGTCGTGCTCGTCGCGCACAGCAAGGGCGGCCTGATCGGCAAGCACGTCATGGCGTTCGACCCGGCGGGGGAGCGCGTCCGCGCGATGGTCGCCGTGGCGACGCCCTTCGGCGGGTCGCGGTACAGCCGGCTCATGCCGACGCCCTCGCTCCGGGCGTTCCGGTCGGGGGATGCGACGATGCGTGCGCTCGCCGACGCGGCGGCGGTCAACGAGCGCATCGTGTCGGTCTTCGGGCCGTTCGACCCGCACATCCCCGAGGGCAGCGAGCTGGCGGGGGCGCGGAACGTCCGGCTCGCGGCGGGCGGCCACTTCCGCGTGCTGGCCGACCCGCGGGTCATCGCCGAGGTGATCCGCGTCGCGGAGTAGGCGTCCGAGGTCGGTCGGGGCGGCCCGTTGTCTGCGGGGTCAGGCGGCCGGCTCGGCCTTCAGGATGCCGCAGCACCGCGGGGTCTCGTCGTCGCACACCGCGTCGACCGCGCAGCGCATCCGCTGGAGGAACGCCGTCACGGCATCCGCCTCGGCCTCGCTCATCCCGCGGGTCGCGCCCATCATGCGGCCGTGCATCGTGCCGAGGGTGTCGTGCATCTCCTCCTCGGTGTGGGCCGTCGCCGTGACGAGGACTTTGCGCCGGTCGGTGGGATGCCGGTCGCGCACCACATGGCCCGAGCGTTCCAGCCGGTCGAGGAGGGCGGTCGTCGACGCCGTCGAGACGCCGAGGTAGCGGGCGAGGTCGACCGGCGTCACGTCGTCGCCGCGCCGCGATGCGCGCGTGAGGTAGCGGAGGACGAGCAGCTCGTTCTCGCCCATCGACATGGAGTCCTGGGTGCGACGGCGCATCGCCATCTCGGCGGCGCGGTACAGCCGCATCGCCTCCATGACCCGCGTCCCCCGTGCGTCGTCGGCGCTGTCGCCGTACCAGTAGGAGGGAGGTGTCTGTTCACCGCTCATTGAAAACTCACTTATATCTCGCTTGCCTATTCGCTAGCCTACCTAGTAAGTTCTCTAGCAAGCAACCAACAACACGAGCCGAAAGGTCGCATCATGGCGAAGCTCTTCTACGGGACCTCGGTCGAACCGATCACGGTGGACGACCGCATGCTGGCCCACGTCAAGGTCGTCGTCGCGACCAAGCTCCGTCGCGGCGAGAGCTTCACCGTCTCCTGGACGCACGGGGCGGGCGAGCCCACCGGTCGCACGACCATCTGGCTGCAGCCGTCCATCCCCCTCCGCTTCGTGTTCGACTCGGAGCAGCCCGAGACGCTCGACCAGAACCTGCTCAAGCGCATGGCCAACGACGCGAACTCCTCGCGGGGTCTGAGCCTCGACATCGCCCTGGACGAGGTCCCCGCCGAGCGCGCCCCCGCCGCGCCCCGTTCCGCCGCGCCGGCACGTTCGCTCGCTCGCGCCGCCTGACGACCATGACTGCACCCCTGTCGGATGCGACCGTCGTCTGGTCGCGCGTCGACGACGACTTCTACGTCGCCACCCGCGGGGGCGAGTTCTACGGCTTCGTCGATCGACGTTCGGCCGACACCTTCTCGGCGTTCGACCAGTACTCCCGCTTCGTCGGCGGATATCCCCGACTCGACGACGCGAAGAGCGCACTCGGCCCTGTCTGCCGTCCGCAGCGGCGGCGGGTCCTCCGTCGTCGCCTCCCCTTCTTCGCCACGGCATCCGTCACCGCTGCCCTCGGTGTCACGCTGATGACCGCCGGCGTGCTGTCACCCCTCATCTGATGGCCTCCGCCGGCGTCGCGCCTCGCCCAGCGATGCCGGCCGGCCCCCACCTTCGCATCGAGAGAGCAATGAACCCCACCGCGTCCTGGGACCTCCCCACCGAGCCCATCACGATCATCACGGCCGAGCAGATCGAGGCGGCGCTACCCGCCGCCTGAGTCTCGGCGGCACGCGCCCATCGCCGCGTGCCGTTTCGGTAGTGTCGCGGGCATGTCGATGGATGCCGTCTCCGACCGCGAGTCCGCCTGGGCGCAGCGCCCCGACTGGTGGAAGCGTGCCGTGGTGTACCAGGTGTACCCGCGCAGCTTCCAGGACTCGGACGGCGACGGGGTCGGCGACCTGCGGGGCGTGCTGTCCCGCCTCGACCACCTCGCATACCTCGGGGTCGACGTGGTGTGGCTGTCGCCGATCTACCGGTCGCCGCACGCCGACAACGGGTACGACATCAGCGACTACCGCGACATCGACCCGTTGTTCGGGACGCTCGACGACCTCGATGCCCTCGTGGACGCGGCGCACGCGCGCGGCATCCGGATTGTCATGGACCTCGTCGTCAACCACACCTCGGACGAGCACGCCTGGTTCGCCGAGTCCCGGTCGGGACGCGACAGCCCGCGCCGCGATTGGTACTGGTGGTCGCCGGCCCGTCCCGGTCACGAGCCGGGGACGCCCGGGGCCGAGCCGACCAACTGGGAGTCGTTCTTCTCGGGGCCGGTCTGGCAGTGGGACGAGGCCAGCGGCGAGTACTACCTGCATCTCTTCGACCGCAAGCAGCCCGACCTCAACTGGGAGAACCCCGAGGTGCGGCACGCCGTCTACGACATGATGCGCTGGTGGCTGGACCGTGGGATCGACGGCTTCCGCATGGACGTCATCAACCTCATCTCCAAGCGGCTCCCGCTCTCCGACGCGCCGGAGCGGCCCGAGGGCGGGTGGGCCGACGGCTCGCCGCTCTACATGAACGGCCCGCGGCTGCACGAGTTCCTGCAGGAGATGCACCGCGAGGTCTTCGCCGGCCGGTCGGGACTCCTGACCGTCGGTGAGACGCCCGGGGTCACCGTCGAGGAGGCGCGGCTGCTGACCGACCCCGCCCGCGCCGAGGTCGACATGGTGTTCCAGTTCGACCACGTCGGGCTCGACCACGGTCCCGAGGGCAAGTTCGCGCCGCAGCGTCCGGAGCCCGGCGCGTTGGCGGCGTCGTTCACCCAGTGGCAGGACGCGCTCGCCGACGTGGGGTGGAACAGCCTCTACCTGGCGAACCACGACCAGGCCCGCCCGGTCTCCCGGTTCGGCGACGACGAGCGCTACTGGCGCGAGTCCGCGACGGCGCTGGCCACGATCCTGCACCTGCAGCGCGGGACGCCCTACGTCTACCAGGGCGAGGAGATCGGGATGACGAACGCCCCGTTCGCCGACATCGACGCGTTCCGCGACGTCGAGTCCCTCAACCACTATGCGGAGGCGATGGCCCGCGGGTCCGCGCCCGCCGATGTGCTGCTCGGCCTGGCATCCATGAGCCGCGACAACGCGCGGACGCCCGTGCAGTGGGAGTCGACCCCCACCGCCGGGTTCACGACGGGGGAGCCGTGGCTCGCCGTCAACCCGAATGCGGCGCGCATCTCGGTGGCCGCGCAGCGCGGCGTCCCGGGGTCGGTACTCGAGCACTATCGCGCGCTGATCGCGCTCCGCCACGACCTCGACGTCGTCGCCGAGGGGACGTTCGCGCGGCTGGACGTCGGCGACCCCGCCGTGTTCGCGTTCGTCCGTGCGTTCGAGGGGGAGGAGCTCCTCGTCCTCGCGAACCTGTCGAGCGATCCGCGACCGGTGGCGCTGGCCGGGGCGGACGAATGGGATGCCGCGGTCGCGGTGCTGTCGAACGTCGACCTGCCCGCGCGGGTGAGCGAGGCCGTCGCGGCACCGCTGGCGCCGTGGGCCGCGGCGGTCTGGCACCGGCGCGCGGAGGGCTGAGCCCGGCCGGCCGCCCGCGGGGCGGACGCCTCGCGGCTTCTACTCCTCGGGAGGACGTCGCGTCTCGACGCGCATGCGCACCACGCCGAGTGCGAAGACGATTGAGCCCGCGAGGATGAAGCCGCCGCGCACCGCCGTCGCGGTGTCGGCGGGGAGCGCCAGGATCGGGAAGGCGAAGATCGCGGCGGCGAGGGCGCACAGCAGGACGGCCAGGGGCCGTGGTGCGTTCCGCTCGGTCATGGGCGTCTCCGGCAAGGGGCGGGTCTCGGCTCCACCCTACGGGGGACCGTGCGGCGCCTCATAGCTTGCGACGTCGGCCACGTCCAGTGGCATCCCGGGTCTGCGTCGCCTGATTAGCGTGGCCCGAAACGACGAAGGGAACCCCGTGCGTACCAGACTCGCTGCCGCCGTCACCGCCTCCATCGCCCTCACCGCCCTGCTGTTCGGTGGGGCCGGACCGGCTCAGGCCGCGGCCACGCCGGAGGTGACGATCGAGCCGCAGTCCATCGCGATCGGCGAGACCGCGCTCGTGTCGGCGACGGGCCTGGGCGACCTGGAGACCGCCACGTTCGGGATGGACGCCTCCGGGGGCGCGGCCTTCGTGGGTGAGACGGTGGGAGCGGATGCCACGGTGGCGGAGGTCGCCGCGGCCGACGGCGCCGCCATGATCGAGTTCACCGCGACGGAGGCGGGCATCGTCACCGTCACCGTGGGCACGGGCGAGACGGTCCTGGCCAGCTCGACCGTCAGCGTCGCCGGTCCCACGGCGGAGCCTGCCCCCGGGACGACGAACACGGCGCCTTCGCCCTCCGCGTCGGAGACGGACACCGCAGCGAACGACTCCCAGGTGGCCGAGCCCGCCGCGGAAGTGGACGGCGGCCGCGGCTTCCTCGTGCTGTTCGCCGTGCTCGCGGCGGCCGTCGTCGTCATCGGCGGAATCTTCGTGCTGCGGCGCGGCCGCCGCAAGCCGCGCGGCGACTGACACCCTCGCGCGGTCCGGCGTCCGCGTCTCAGGGGACGACGTATCCGGCGGCGCGCGTGAGGGCGTACCACTCGGCGCGCGTCAGGGGGATGTCGGATCCCGCCGCGGCCTCGGTGACCCGCTCGGGCGTGGTCGTGCCGAGCACGACCTGGATGCCGGCGGGATGCCGCGTGATCCAGGCCACCGCGATGGCGATGGGGGCGACGTCGTACCGCGCCGCGAGTTCGTCGATCACGCTGTTGAGCTCGGCGTACGCGGGGTGGCCGAGGAACACGCCACCGCCGCCGCGCGTGCCCTGCAGGGGCGACCACGCCTGGACGGTGATGCCCTCGATGCGGCAAAAGTCCAGCAGCCCGCCGCCGTCGAGGACGGCCGACTGCGGGGCGCTCTCCATGTTCGCGGCCAGGCCCTGCGCAACGAGCGGTGCGTGGGCGATGGAGAGCTGCAGCTGGTTGGCGACGATCGGCTGGCGGACGGCGGTCTTCAGCAGCTGGATCTGTCGGGCGGTGTGATTGGAGACGCCGAACGCCCGCACCTTGCCGGACTGCTCGAGCTCGTCGAACGCGCGCGCGACTTCCTCGGGCTCGACGAGGGCGTCCGGACGGTGCAGCAGCAGCACGTCGACGTAGTCGGTCTGCAACGCGCGCAGCGACTCCTCCACGGACGAGACGAGGTGCTCGTACGAGAAGTCGAAGTACGGCCCCTCGCGGACGATGCCGGCCTTCGTCTGGAGCCGGATCTCGCCGCGCTCGCTCGGCGACAGCTG
>VGAV01000095.1 GCA_016870695.1 Actinomycetota bacterium
GCGGGGTGGACGCGCGGCTCGCGTAATTCCTGACTTTTGCAGGCGGGGGTGGGGTGCGGCCCGGAGGCAACGCGGCTCGCGTAACTCCTGACTTCTGCGGGCGGGGGTGGGCGCGGCGGGGTGGCGGCGCTACTCGCACAACTCCTGAGGTTTACGCCCAGGGGCAGGGCGCGGCGGCGTGCCGGGCTCCGGAGGAATGGATGCCGCGGGCCAGCGGCATCCATTCTGGACGGCTCCACCGCGCCGTTCTCCGCAGCGCGGCACGAATCTTCGGGGCTGCCGGCGGTGCACGCGATGGGCCGGTGGGTGCGTCGGTTCTCAGGAGTTGCGCGAGTGTCTGGCGCCCGGTGCGGGCCGTGGGCGGGGTGAGCGGGGCGGGTCGGCGCGTCGATTCTCAGGAGTTCGGCGGCACGGCGCGGCACCACCGGCGCCCGGTGCGGGCCGTCGGCGGGGTGGTCGGGGCCAGTGGGCCGCCGGTTTTCAGGAGTTGCGCGCGCCGCCCGCGCCCCGGACTCCGCGGAACCGAGCGCGGCGCGAAGCCCCGGAGCGTCAGGCCGGGACCGCGCCGCGCGCGAGCAGCTCGGTGATGCGGCCGGCGCAGGTGCCGCATCCGGTCGCCGCGCGGGTGGCGGCCTTGACGCACGCGAGCGTGGGCTCGCCGGCCGCGGCGGCGTCCCGGATGGCGCCGGCCGTCACGCCGTTGCACCAGCAGACGGTGGCGTCCGCGGCGAACGGGTCACCGGCGATCGGCGCCCCGAGGTCGGGGGCGTCCAGCCGCAGCAGCGAGGAGCGGTCGGCCGGCAGCTCGGATCCCCGCTCGAACAGCAGGGTGAGCTCGGCGGCGGTGCGCGGCATCCCGACCGCCACGAACCCGGTGAGCACGCCGTCGACCGTCACGATCTTCACGTAGGACCCGCGGGCGGGGTCGGCCCAGACCGTGGCCTGGGGGACGTGGCATCCAGGTGCATGGATCGCGGCGAACGGGTCGACGTCGACGTCACCGCCGGCCACCACGTCGATCCCCTCGGCCTTGAGCATGACGACACCGGGCCGTTCGGCGGCGGCCGCCGGCACCTCGGCCCCCGTGGACAGCAGGGCCGCAAGACGATCGGCCTGCCGCCAGCCGGGGCCGACGAGTCCGCTGGGCCCGCCCGTCACGCGTCCCGCGACCTCGACGTCGGAGGGCTCGGCGACGTGTGCGCAGTCGCCGATCGCGAAGATCGCCGGGTCCGTCCAGGAGCGCGACGCTCCGTCGACGAGGATGCCCGTCGAGGTGGCCACACCCGCCGCCGCGGCGAGCTCCGTCCGCGCTCCGACGCCGCATGACAGCACGAGCAGGTCGCCCGCCAGCACCTTGCCGTCCGCGCAGACCAGTCCGCCGAACCAGGCCCGTCCGTGATCGTCGTACCGCAGGTCGATGCTCTCCGCGCGGGCGTGGGGCGCCATCTCGACGCCGGCCGCGCTCGCCGCGGCGGCGAGCACGCGCCCGCCGTTCTCGTCGAGCGTCCGGTTCATCGGCGCGGCCGAGTGGTAGGCGACGACGACCTCGGCCCCGGCCTCGGCCGCGGCGAGGGCGAGCTCCATCCCGAGCACCCCGGCCCCCAGCACGACGATCCGCTGCCCGGACGTCACGGCCGCACGCACCCGCTCGGCGTCGACGAGGTCCCGCAGTGCGACCACGCCGCGCGGCAGCGGCGCGCCGCCGAGGTCGAGCTCGTCCGGCGTCGTCGGCCGGGCCGACCGGTCGCGCCGTGCGCGTTCCATCCCGGCGAGCGTGGGCACGTTCGCGCGGGCGCCGGTCGCGAGCACCAGCCGGTCGTAGGGGAGATGGATGCCATCGTGCAGACGCACCGCCCGGCGATGACGATCGACGCCGACGACCGCCGTGCCGAGCGCGAAGCGCACCCCGGCCGCTTCGGCGACATGGCGGTCGTCCATGTCGAGGCCGGCGCGGTCCATACGGCCGACGGCATACTCGGCCAGCAGGACGCGGTTGTACACGTCGTGGGTCTCGGCCCCCACGACGGTGAGGTCGATGCGTCCGTCGCGGACCGCGGGGAGGAGCCCGTCGACCAGCCGCGCTCCGACGGGGCCGTAGCCCACCAGCACCACACGCTCAGACATGGACGTCCTCCTTCACACAACCAGCGGCAGCCCCGGCCACCGGCTCGGCGAGCGACACGCGGACACGCGTGCGCTTGAACTCCGGCATCGCCGAGGTGGGGTCGACGGCGTCCTCGGTGAGCCGGTTGGCGCAGCCGTCGCCCGCGTAGTGGAACGGCAGGAAGACCGTGTCGGGCCGGATGTCCTCGGTCACGCTCGCGCGCGCCCGCACCGTCCCCCGCTCGTTGGCGATCATCACGAACACCCCATCCCGGATGCCGAGACCTCCCGCCGTCGCCGGATGGATCTCCAGCCGCGCCTCGGGCCGGGCGTCGTGCAGCTCCGCGATGCGGCGGGTCTGCGCCCCCGACTGGTACTGCTGCAGGTAGCGGCCTGTGATCAGCGTCACGTCGCCGCCGGAATCCACGGGCGATGGAGGAGTGGCATCCACCGGCACGAGACGCGCGCGCCCGTCCGTGTGGGCGAACCGCTCGGCGAACGGTCGCGGGGTGCTCTCGGTCGCGAACGGCCAGTACGCCTCGACGTCCGTGTCGAGCAGGGCGTGGGAGAGCCCCGAGTAGTCGGCGATGCCGCCGGCGGAGGCGCGGGCGAGCTCGTCGAAGACCGTCGCGGGATCGATGGACCACGTGGATGCCGCCCCCAGACGACGCGCGAGCTCGGACAGCACCCACAGCTCGCTCCGGGCGCCCTCGGGCGGGGTCAGCGCCCGACGGCGGCGGAGCACACGGCCCTCGAGGGACGTCATCGTCCCCTCCTCCTCGGCCCACTGCAGCACCGGCAGGACGATGTCCGCCAGCGCGGCGGTCTCGGACAGGACGATGTCGCAGACGACGAGCATGTCGAGGGCGCCGAGCCGCGCGCGCACGGCCTCGACGTCCGGGGCGGAGACCACGACGTTGGATCCGGCGACCAGCAGCGTCCGGACCGGCCCGCCCAGCTCCGCGAGGAGGGCGGTCGCGGGGATGCCGGCATCCGGAAGTCCGTCCGGGTCGATGCCCCACACGCCGGCGACGTGCCGTCGGGCCTCGGGATCGCGGATGGAACGGTAGCCGGGGAGCTGGTCGGCCTTCTGCCCGTGCTCGCGCCCGCCCTGCCCGTTGCCCTGGCCGGTGAGGGTGCCGTAACCGGAACCGGAGCGGCCGACGAGACCCAGGACGAGGGCGAGGTTGATGGCGGCGGTCGCGGTGGCGGTGCCGTCGACGTGCTGCTCGACGCCGCGGCCCGTGAGGATGTAGGACCGTCCCGCGGCGAGACGCCGGACCGTCGCCCGCAGGAGCGACACCGGGACGCCGGTCGTGGCGGACGTGCGCTCCGGCCACCACTGCGCGACGCTGCGGCGCACCGCGTCGGCGCCGGTGGTCCGCTCGTCGAGGTATGCCCGGTCGGCCAGGCCCTCCGCGAACGCGAGATGGGTGAGACCGAGCAGCAGGGGGAGGTCGGTGCCCGGGGCGGGCTGCAGGTGGGTGCCGGCGCCGTCCTCGGTCAGTCGCGCGGTCGCCGAGCGGCGCGGGTCGACGACGATGAGTCCGCCTTTCGCGCGGGCTCCGGCGAGGTGCGCGAGGAACGGCGGCATGGTCGCGGCGACGTTCGAGCCGAGCAGGAGGATCGTCTCGGCGTCGTCGAGGTCGGTGACGGGGAACGGCAGGCCCCGGTCCATTCCGAAGGCGCGATTGGATGCCGCGGCCGCCGACGACATGCAGAACCGACCGTTGTAGTCGATGCGCGAGGTCCCCAGCGCCACCCGGGCGAACTTCCCGAGCTGGTAGGCCTTCTCGTTCGTGAGCCCGCCGCCGCCGAAGATCGCGTTGGCGTCGGCGCCGTGGGTGTCCTTGGTGTCGCGGAATGCCGCGGCGACGGCATCCAGCGCCTCGTCCCAGGTGATCTCGGCGAAGGAGCCGTCCGGGGTCTTGCGCAGTGGCATCCGGAGTCTTTGAGGGGATGCCAGGAGCTCCGCCGACGTCCAGCCCTTGGCGCACAGACCGCCCCGGTTGGTGGGGAAGTCGCGCCCGGCGACCGTCGTGCCGTGGGAGTGCGTGACGGTCATCGCGCACTGCAGCGCGCAGTAGGGGCAGTGGGTGTCGGCGGAGCTCATGGTCAGATGCGGGTGCCGGACTTCTTGGACAGCGTCAGGTACACGCTCGCGGTGGTCGCGAGGAAGGCGACATAGGCGAGGGCGAACCAGCCGAGGGCGGGGGTGTACGAGCCGAAGGTCGTCTTTGAGAAGCCGAGCAGCTGCGGGATGAAGAAGCCGCCGTAGGCGCCGATCGCCGAGATGAGTCCCAGGGCCGCGGCGGCCTTACGCTGCGCGCCAATCCCGCCGTTGGCGCGGAGGGTGAAGATTGTCGGGATCATGCGGTAGGTCGAGCCGTTGCCGATGCCCGCCGCCGCGAACAGCACCAGGAAGCACGCCAGGAAGACGGCGAAGTTCTGCATCGGCAGGGTCAGGATGACGCTGAGGATGCCGAGACCCATCACCGTGAACGCGCCCATCGTGATGACGGTGCCGCCGAAGCGGTCGGCGAGCTTGCCGCCGTACGGGCGGGCGAGGGAGCCGACGAGCGCGCCCATGAACGCGAGAGTGACGGTGGCCGAGCCGATCGCGATGCCCGTGAAGTCGGGGAACGTGTCGGCGAGCAGCTTCGGGAAGACGCCCGCGAAGCCGATGAACGATCCGAACGTCCCGATGTAAAGGACGGCCATGACCCACAGGTGCGGCTCCTTGAGGGCGGCGAGGGATGCCGTGATGTCCGACTTGGCATTGGAGAGGTTGTCCATGCGGAAGTACGCGCCCACCA
The DNA here is from genome assembly GCA_016870695.1 of Actinomycetota bacterium. Classification (GTDB taxonomy): domain Bacteria; phylum Actinomycetota; class Actinomycetes; order Actinomycetales; family Microbacteriaceae; genus Microbacterium. The sequence goes on from VGAV01000095.1 coordinate 4,920, forward strand.
TCGCGACGAGGATCAGCGGCACCCAGATGAGACCCGCGAGGGGCAGGTTGAGGGTGGCGGCGGCGCCGACCGTGATGACGATGGGGACGACGAACTGCGCGACCGAGGCGCCGAGGTTGCCGCCGGCGGCGTTGAGTCCGAGAGCATAGCCCTTCTGCGCGGCCGGGTAGAAATACGTGATGTTCGCCATGGAGCTGGCGAAGTTGCCGCCGCCGAAGCCGGCGAGAGCGGCGATGACGAGGAGCACGCCGAACGGGGTCGCCGGGTTGGAGACCGCGACCGCCAGGCCGATGCTCGGGATCAGCAGCAGCGCCGCCGAGACGATCGTCCAGTTGCGGCCGCCGAAGCGCGGGACCATGAACGTGTAGGGGATGCGCAGCGTCGCGCCGACGAGGCTCGGCATGGAGATGAGCCAGAAGATCTCGCCCGTCGAGAGCGTGAAGCCCGCGGCCGGAAGCGAGACGACGACGACCGACCAGAGCTGCCAGACGACGAAGCCGAGGAATTCGGCGAAGATCGACCACCGCAGGTTGCGGGAGGCGATGGCTTTGCCCTCGCGGGCCCACTGCGTGGCGTTCTCGGGGTTCCAGCCGTCGACCCAGCGGCCGGGGCGGTGTACGAGCTGTGCGGCGGCTTCGGTGGTGGCTGCGGTCGTCGCGGCTTCGGCGCGGGTCGTGGGGTGCGCCGGGGCGGCGTCGGGGCGCGGGTCGGTGACGGTCACGGGGTCCTCCGTAGGGCGATGTGGGGAGGTGCAGCGCCCCGCATGGGCGGGGCGTGCCGTCAGCGTAGGGAGGGGGGATTACCCGGGACCGCGTCGTCGGGGGCGGGGAGGTAACGGTTGTCTCACCCGGCGCGGGGGTGGGGGAGAGGGGGAGTTTACGTGGCCGTTACACGAGTGGCGGCTGAACCCTACGCGGCCCGACCGGCATCCGTGGCGGTCGACCGACGACTGACCATCCGCCCACATGTCGGGCGAATCACAGCCGCGTCGCGCCTGTGGGTATGCGAACGAACGAACCGAGGCGGGCGGCCACTTTCCCGCGCTGGAGATGCCGGGGGACGGGGGGCATGAGGTTGCTCGCCAACGCGTCTTATCAGGCGATGTGCGCTCTGCGGGCGGTCGTTTATGGTCGAGTCGTGAACCAGGTAGTCCGGACCGTAGCGCGAGTGGTGAGTACGGCCGCCTTGATGGCCCTGTCCGTGCTCCACGCGGTGTGGGCGTCCGGCTCGCCGTGGCCGGCGAAGAACAAGAAGCAGCTGGGGGAGGCCGTCGTCGGGTCCGATGGGCCGATGCCGGGTGTGACGCCGACGCTGGTCGTCGCTGGCGGAACCGCCGCAGCGGCTCTTCTCGCGTCAGGCGCACTGGGGAAGGGCCCCGCGCAACGGCTCGCGCTTCGCGGTATGGGGACCGTCATGGTGCTGCGCGCAGTGTCAGGCGGTGGCCCTGCCCTCGCCGCCATGGGGCTGCCTGCCGCTGGAAGAACGTTCCGGCAGCTCGACGCCCGCGTCTATCGACCGTTGGCCGCGCTCCTGGGCGCCTCGTTGTGGCTCGCTCAACGCGTCGAAAGGCCGGAGCGCGGCTGACGGTCTGACTGCAGGCGGTGGTCGCGCAGATGACGCGCGGTCTCGTTCACAGTCAGTCTCGAGCTGATCGATCGTCAGCTCACGACCCAGCAGGCGGCGACTCTCCTCGGCACCAGTCGGAACACTCTCGTGCGACTCCTAGACAAGCACGAGCTTCCGTTCCAGCGCCTCGGCGAGTCGCGTCATCGCAGGCTGAGACTCCGCGACGTGCTCGTGTATCGCGATCGGAAGTGACAGGAGCGACGGCGCCGTCTCGACGAGATGACTCGCCAGACGCATGACGACGGTCTCTGCGACGCCGACGCGTCAGACTACGCCGGGGCTCTGCGACGTGCACGGGGGCGGTAGGCGGTGACACGCCTCGATCCTGATGACCGACGTCGCCGTTACTTGTAGCGGGTTACCGCTTCACGGATAGCGTCGGCATACTCGTAGATGGCGTCCAGTTCGTCGATCGGATGCCGCGTCTCCACCTTCTGCTCGTCGAGCAGACCCAGATACTTCTGTCGTCCGTTGAAGTGCAGTCGCGCGATCGGCTTGCGATTGTTGTCGTCGAGCAGCACCGCGAAGTAGCTCTTCGCATCTCGGTGGGTGACGCGCTGCGGCTTCGTCTCACCGCAGGCAATTGCCTTCACGATCTGGTAACCCTCGAGCTCTTCGAGCGTTGTCTCGATCTCGGTATCGCGGTCAAGGTCGGCCTGGGCGGCCGTCTCGCTCGACACGATGGTCGGTGCGTCCACGGAGACAGGAAGGGACATGCCTGCGCCTGCGCCCAGAGCCGTCTTCAAGCGGTCGTTGACGCTCTCGGTCAGGAATTGCCGCGACGCTTTCGTGACGAGCGACGTGAACTGCTCGCGCACCTTCGCGGTGTAGGCGCCCTCGTAGACCCGCTGAGTGAAGAACTTGATCCACTCGTCGCTCGGCTCGCGGAACTGGCCGGCGATCTCGCGCTTCAGCGCGCCGACATATTTCAGTTCTTCGGCAGCATTGATGATCGAGTCGAGGTCGAAGTTGTCCTTGCTGAGCTTTTGCACCTCGGGAAGGAGCGTGTCGTCGATGTCGAGCAAATCGAGGACGAGGAACGGTTTTGCATCCATCTTGTTCGGCGCGTCCAAATCCGTAAAGAACTGCCAGATGACGCCGTTGGTGAGTGCTGCGATCCGCGCATTGGTTGTCGAGAAGTAGCGGAAGAGCTGCGACGCGTGCTCGATCTTCGGCGCGCCCGTTGAGGCCTTGCACTCGATCAGGATCTGCACCTCGGCGTCCCGCATGATCGCGTAGTCGACCTTCTCGCCTTTCTTGATGCCCACGTCGGCGGTGAACTCAGGCACGACCTCCAGGGGGTCGAATACGTCGTATCCGAGGATGGTCGAGATGAAAGGCATAACGAAGGCATTTTTCGTAGCCTCTTCGGTGCCGATAGCGGCGGCCTGATTGCTGACCTTCGTGGCGAGCGCGGCGAGACGGTCGTTGAACTCCACTTTTCCCCCGTGTTGCTGAGTAACAGCAATCATCCTGTCATGACGAAAGTCCATTCGTGGGCATCGACGCGGAGAG
>VGAV01000096.1 GCA_016870695.1 Actinomycetota bacterium
GGCGCCGTTCCTCCTCGTGAGCGGCGTGGGAAAGCTCGCCGCGCTGGACGACGCCGCAGCGACCATGCGGTCGCTCCATCTGACGCTGCCTCTCCCCCGACTGCTGGTCGGAGCCGTCTCGATCGGCGAGATCGGTCTGGGCGTGCTCCTGCTGGTCGCCGACGGCGTGACGCGCATCCTGGCCGCCGGCATGGTCACCCTGTCGATGCTGGGCTTCTGGGCCATCGCGAGACGTGCGGTCCGGGCGGGGTCGACGGCGGACTGCGGATGCCTCGGTCGCGTCGCCCCGACGCCGCTGTCCCCCGCGGTCCCCCGCCGCAATCTGCTCTTCGCCGTGCTCGCGGGCGCGATGACCACCGCTGCCGTCCTCACGACCGCCGAGCAGGCGTCGTCGGTCGTGGGCGCGCTGTTCCAGAACCCCGTCCGTACGTTCGCGCTGATGGTGGCATCCCTTGTCGTCGCCCTCGTCGCGGGCATGACCGTGGCTGCGGCGCACCGGCCGGTCGCCGACGCATCGCCACTCGCCGCGCATCCGCGTCCGGTCCTTATCCGTGAGGACGGTCTCGTGGTCGACGTGGTGCAGGCGGCTCTGCGGGAACGGGCACAGCTGCTGCTGTTCTCGCAGCCGTTGTGCGGCCGATGCGAGTCGGCGCAGGCACTGCTCGATCGCGACCACACCGAGCTCTCCTCCTTCATCGATGCCCGCATCGTGTACGCCGCCGGACACGAGGTCGACGGGAACGGTCCCGCCCGTTCGGCGGACGGTCCGCGCACCCCCAGTGCCATTGACCCCGCCGGTCTCTTCGCCCACACGCTCGGGATCGGCTCGGAGCGCCCCGTCGCCGTCCTCATCGGGACCGACGGCCGACCCGTGCTGCCGTACGCGAACGGTCCGGAGGAACTCGACCAGCTGCTTGCGGTGCTCGCGGCGTCTCGCACGCCCGAGGTGGTGCAGGAATGACGGACATCCTGGCGTTCCCGACTCCGCCGTCCGAGATCCCGCTGGGCTCGTGCCTGCCCGACGTGGTGGTCGACGCTCTCGGCGCGAAGGTGGCCCTGCGCTTCTCGCCCGACATGACCGCCGGGTTCCATGACGTGGTCAGCCGAGCCTGGGAGGGCGCCTGGGCTCGGGATGCCGACAGGCCCGACCTCGTCGTCCACGTACCGGATCCGCGGCTCGACGGCGGCCATGACCGCGCTCTGTCCGCCCTGTCGAACGAGGTCACCCACCGCGTCATCGCCCACCGACGGGGTCAGGCCTGGATGGTCCATGCCGGTGGAGCCGCCGACGCTCGAGGGCGGGTGTGCATGCTGGTCGGCCCGTCGGGTGCCGGCAAGACCACGGCGGTCCGGAGGCTGTCCCGCGCCTTCTCGTATGTCTCCGACGAGAACGTCACCGTCGAGAGCGACGGACGCGTCCGCCCCTACCGCAAGCCACTGTCGATCGTGGTGGCCGGTGAGCGGTGGCGCTGCGAGATCCCGCCCCGCGCTCTGCGGCTGGGCGACCTGCCCGACGAGGATCTGCGACTGGCGGTGGTCGTGTTCCTCCGGCGTTCGCCGGGCGCCCCGGCGACGCCGCGTCCGACGCCCGTGGACACGCTGACCGCGATCGAGGAGGTCGCCCGCCAGTCGAGCAGCCTCGTGCGCCTGCCGGCGCCGCTCGCGACGATCGCCGCACACCTCCGACGGGCTCCGGTGTTCCGTCTCGAGTACCGCGACAACACGGAGCTGCGGCCGTACATCGCCGAGCTGCTGGACGGCGATCACGCCGGGTCCACGACCGAGGTGACCGTCGAGCCAGCCCCGTTCGAGCTCGCGCAGGCCCCGCTCGCGGGGAAGCTCGTGACCGCACCGTTCGTCGACGCCGTGTCGGACGCGTCGGACATGCTCGTGCTGCAGCGGACGACGGGGGATGCCGGAGCGGTCACCCGTCTGACCGGGATCGCCCCGACGATCTGGCGGGCGTGTCACGGAGGCGCGACCCATCGCGAGATCGCGGCCGCTGTCGTCACGGCACACGGGCTTCCGCCGATGGGGGTGCCCTTCGCCCGCTCTCTGCAGTCGACGATCGACCTCATGCAGCGCGGCGGCCTCCTCCGTGGGGGGTGACCCGTCAGACGGGAACGTCCCCGCGCCCTGAGGCAAGTGAAGTACCGAGGGGTGCGGACCAACAGGCGAGATCGACCTCGCATCTCTCGGTTCTTCACGAAGACTCCGCGACGCCTCGACGAGATGACCGCCCGTCCACGCGCGAAAGTGGCTCCACCGAAGCACCCGGGCGCGCGTCCGCCGATGCAGCGCTTGTCCAGAGATCCATGAAGGAGCCACTCCGGCGCGCTTGCCGCGGAGGCGGCCACGGCCGCGGCTACCAAGTCCTGACCTGCTGGCGCCGTGACGAGACAGGTGGTCCTCGCAGCCGCGGGGAGCCTCATACTGGACGCCGGATCAGCGAGGTTCTGGGCGACGCCGCGAATATCGTTCGCCGCCTTCGAGATTGCCGCCAAAGTGTCCACGGCGCACGGCCTCCTTCGAAGGCGTGAACTTCGCTCGTTCCCTTGAGCCGACGACCGACCTGGTGAAGCGCGACTTTCTCCTACACCGCTGCCCGAACCTGGGCCGTTGACCCTGAACGAAGAATGGTGGCCCCCGCAACTGCGGAAACCACCATCCTCGACTTCGGGTCAGGTGCGCTGTGCCGTCCCCAGCTCAATCCCCCAATGGCCACACTGGATTACAGCTGGCCGCCGGTCGTCAATTCTCAGCTGAGCGTCATGTCGCGAGGCAAGGACGACGCTTTGTCGACCGTCAGCGAGAAACCGACGAGGACATCTCAACTGCAGGAAACCGTCGGCAGACTCACGTGGACGTCATCCGTCCCGACCTCCGAACCAGACCGATCGGACAGGTCCACCATCCATTTCAAAGCAACCGTCTTGGTCTCGGTAGCCTTATACGAGAAGGTGTAGGTCTTCCACGGCCGAGAGTCCGACCGCCGTTCCTGGATGGGGATCTGAGTATCTGCTCCGGTCCGACTCGGTTGTGTGCCGTAGTTAGAACTCACTCGCGAGTCATCGATGTACCAGGAGGCATCGGCCGGCGAGCTCGTCGTCTTCGAGTAGTTCCCGTAGTTGCCCTCGAGGTCGTACGTGAACGTGTACGTCTTACCCGCTTCGACCTGGATGTTCGTCGTCATCCAGGCGTACGCGTGCTGCCCGGAATTCACCGGAGCCGTATTGTCAGTTGTGACTGAGAAGACTCTGCGGCCGTCGATCGTGTCGAAAGCGCCGTCACCGGTGTCACCCTTGTGACTACGGGTCCAGCTCGAGTCGGTATTGATGGTCGGACACGTGGTGGTCGCCGCGAAGGCGGGGCTGGCCGTGGCGACGGCGATGACGGGAACGCTCCAGGCCGCGCCGGCCAGGATCGTTCGTCGCTTCATGCCGGCGGCGACGTCGTCGCCGACCGGTGCGGTGGTGTCACGCATGGTTCTCCCTCAGGGATCGGGTCGAGCGGCCGGTTGCCGGTATCGACGGGCCTCGCTTCGCCCCAGGTCGGGCCGCGATGGACTGCACACACTCTCGGCAACCCGATCCCCCGTCGGCCGTCTCGGGTCGCGAAATCCTGACTGTGTCCGTAAGACCTGTCGGACTTCACCCCTCCGTCACTTGTCGCCTATTTCGAATGCGCTCCCCTCACTCATAAGGAGGTCGGGAGGTGAAGCTCGAGACGCTGAGGGGTGAACCCGCGGATGTGGTCAGCGGGCGAAGCAGTCACCCCGCATCCTCACTGAGCCACCGTGGGGGAGGTGAACAGAGGGAAGGTCCGGCACGTGAGACAGACGCAGGTCCCCGGCGCCCCCCGTACCCTCGCCGGGGTGGGCCGCTGGTTCGACGACGACGGATGGATTGCGGACATCCGGGGTGACGCGCCGTACTGCTTCGCGGACGAGGCCGTGCATCTGACGACGACCGTGCGTCGCATCGCCCACTCCCCGCTCGCGGCGACGCGCCGGGTCGCGCCCGCTCCGAGGATCCTCGTGTCGATGCAGGCCGAAGGCGAGACCACCTTCGGCACCCGGGACGGCGCGACACATCGGGTCGAAAAGGGAGGCGTCCTCGTCTGCGCCCTGCCGCACGTCGTGGAGCTCCGCGCGGATGGGCCGTCCGCCCGGGTGGAGGTCGAGGTCCCCGCCGAGGTCGCCGCTTTCGACCTGCCCGAGACGGTCGTGCTCACCGCACCCGCCCACGACTCCCGCGCCGTCCTCACCCTGAGCGCCGTGGTGATCGCCAGCCTCAACGTCGCCGGGCGCGTGTCGCCGACCGTCGACGTCCACCTGCAGGCGGCGGTCGCCCACCTCGCGGCATCCGTCGTCGATGAGCTCGTGGCGCGTGGCATCCCTCCCGCTCCCGACGAGGCGCGCGACCTGCTGGCCCGGGCCCGCGCCCTCATCGACGCGCGCGCCGGCACGCCTGGCGTGACGGTGCAGTCGTTGGCGTCCGAGCTCGGCGTGACACCGCGCCACCTCGCTCGGGTCTTCCGGATCGCCTTCGCCGCCCCCAAAGCGGCGCTCACGGAACGCCGGTCGATCGCCGCGCAGCTCCTCCTCTCGGGCGGGACGGATGCGTCGCTGACCACGATCGCGCACGCCAGCGGCTTCCCCTCGGCGAGCGCCCTGCGATACGCCCTGGGGAGGACGGTCGAGGGCGCTGAGGTGCTCGACCCGCCATCGGGTGAATTCGTTCTGCCGAGCGGATGATTTCCTCGTCCGCGCTCGATCCCTGCGGCGACCCGTGGCAACCATCGAAGGACGCCTGCTCGCCCGAGACGGCCCGACCCCTGGAAGTTCGATGACGACTGCCGCCAGCCGCCCCACGCGCTACGAGGGTGCGGCGATGGAGGAGTGGTTCTCGGAGCACGGATGGCGGGCGACGACGGACCTCGCCGTCAGCTACGCCTTCGTCGACGAGGCGCAGCTGCTGTCGACGGTGCTGCGACGGGTGTGGCACACCGCGTCGGCCTTCGAGCGTCGGCCGAGCAGCGAGCCGCGGCAGCCCGTGATCTGCGCGCTGCTCCAGATCGAGGGCGAGACGCACCTGCGGACGAACCTCGGGGACAGCCTCACCCTCTCCCAGGGGTCGGCGCTCGTCTGCGTCGCGGCACAGCTCACCGCGCTGCACTGCACCGCGCCCTCTGCGCGCATCGAGGTGGAGCTGCGCGTGGCATCCCCGGATCCCGATCGCACCCCTCTGACGGCCACGCGAATGGACGAAGGCGTGCCGTGGGCCGCCTTGACGTCGGCGGTGAACGGCGTCCTGAACTCCCGGCCGGACGCTTCCCCGACCACGGGCTTCGCCCTGCAGGCGGGCATCGTCGGACTCGTCTCGGCGCTGCGGGCGGAGATGACCGAGAAGGTCCGCCGGGATGCCTGGGTCTCGCCGGATGCCACCCTGTACGACAAGGCGCTCGCGTACATCGACGAGGGCTCGAGCGATCCGGACTTCACCATCCAGACGCTCGCACGGCGCCTGGGGGTGAGCCCGCGTCACCTGTCCCGGACGTTCGAGGAGCACGGTGCAAGCCCTCGGGAGGTCCTCGCCCGGCGCCGGTACCGGGCCGCCCTTCTGCTGATGCAGGAGGAGCCGCGACCCCCGCTCGCGCAGATCGCCCGTGAGGCGGGGTTCTCGTCCGCCGACGCCCTGCGGTATCAGCTGCGGCACCGGCGCGGTCGGAACTGAGGGCTGCGCACGACGAAGGCCCCGCCTCCGTCAGAAAGCGGGGCCTTCGCCCCCGGGTCAGGAGCCGTGAGCCTCCTCGGACACCGGCTGCCACTCGCGCCAGGTCTGCAGACGGGATTCGTAGTCCTTCTCGGCGATGCCCAGGGGCGCCTTGCCGAAGAAGATGCGCAGCGGCGGGTTCTCCGCATCCACGACCTTCAGGATCGCGGCGCGGGTCGCCTCCGGCTTGCCGGGGTCGGCGGCCGAGGGACGCTTCGACGCCTGCTCGCGGACGTCGGCGTAGGCCTCGATCTCCTCGCTGCGCTTGGCGGACGGGCCGGACCAGTCGGTGGAGTACCCGCCCGGCTCGACGAGGGTCACATGGATGCCGAACCCGGCGACCTCCTGCGAAAGAGACTGCGACAGTCCCTCGAGGGCCCACTTCGACGCGTGGTAGGCACCCACCGTGGGGAAGGCGCTGATGCCGCCGATGCTCGACACCTGGATGATGTGGCCCGAGCCCTGCTCGCGCATGACGGGGAGGGCGGCCTGCGTGACCCACAGCGCGCCGAAGAAGTTCGTCTCCAGCTGTGCCCGCACCTCGTCCTCGGTGAGCTCCTCCACCATGCCGAAGTGGCCGAAGCCGGCGTTGTTGATGACGACGTCGAGCCGCCCGAACTTCTCGTGGGCCTCACGGACGGCATCCCGGTCGGCGGAGCGGTCGGTGACGTCGAGATGCAGCGCGAGGAAGGTGTCGGGGTAGGCGTCGACGAGCTCCTGCACGTCGTCGAGGTTGCGCGCGGTCCCGGCGACGTTGTCGCCCCGCTCGAGCGCCGCCTCGGCCCACTCACGGCCGAAGCCCTTGGATGCGCCGGTGATGAACCAGGTCTTGCTCATGGGAGTCCTCCGAACAGGTGAGGGGGTGAACGCCGCGACGCTACGCCCCTCCCCCGCGCCGGCGGCGGGCTTGACACCCGGGGTGGTCGGAGGAAGGGCGCCGGCCCCGACGGGATCCTCCGCGTGGGCGAAAGGGCCCGCCGGGGCCGGCGCTGTCGTCAGGAGGTCAGAGACCGTCGTGGTGCATGGCCTGCACGAGACGGACGTTGCGGTCGAAGTTGGTCTCGTTGTACTCGTTGGAGTAGTTCAGGCCGTAGGGCCAGAAGTGCGAGCCCCCGCAGTTGATGCGCGCGTCGGGACCGTCCCACGAGCGCAGCAGGGGAAGCGCCGACGGCCAGTCCTGCGCGTCGCACTTGGCCTGGAAGTGCCCGGCGGTGCCGACGCCGACGGTGTGCGAGATCTCGTGCAGAGCGGTTCCCTCCTGCATGAAGCCGCGGTTGGAGCCGAAGCGGATGTTGCCGTTGATGCTCGCGTCGGCCGTCTGCACCCACGGGGCGTATTCCACCGTCAGGTGCCGGTGGGTGTTGTTGAACCGGTTGTAGCGGGCGACGGCACGGTCCATCGCGTCGGTGATGCGGGCGTAGGCGTCCGCCTCGTCCTCGGTCGGGTTCGCCGACCGCGCGAGCGAGTAGGTGAGCTTCGACACGTTCGGGTCCGTCAGACGCCAGCGCTGGACACCGGAGTTGTTGCAGGTCGTCTGCACGAGCAGTCCGCCGTCGGTGGGAGCGGTCGCGCTCTGGAGGCAGAGGTTGTTGTAGCGGTTACGGATCTCCGTCCACCCGCCGCCGACGTCGGTCAACGCCCACTGCTGCACCTCGTTGCGGAGGCAGGTCCACTGCCGGACCTCCGACCCGGGGGCGGTGGCGAAGTTGAAGTTGTCCAGGCAGAGGTTGCTGTGCCTGTTCTTGATCTCGGCGAAGCCGTTGCCGAGGTCGGTCACGGCCCACAGCTGATTGACGCCCTCGAGGCACGTCCACTGGCGGACCTCGGCGCCGGGCTGGGTGTTGAAGCCGTAGTCGTCCAGACAGAGGGTGTTCTGCTGGTTGCGGATCTCCTGGTTGGGACCGGTGCCGACCGGCGCGGCCGCCGAGGCCGGCGCGGCCGCGCCGAAGGTGGTGAAACCGATCGCGAACGCGACGACGAGCGCGCCCAGCGCCCGGGTCCTCGTGTACCGCTTCGGACGGGTGGACGTCGATGTCCGGAACATGGTGTGCCTCTCAAGCACGGAGCCCGTCAGGGCTGGGGTGGGGGAATCTCGCGCGCGCACACCGACGCATCGGAGTGCACGCTCGAGCACGGGGCGGCGTCTCCTCCTCGAGACGACGAGACGGCCGGGGGGGACCGCCTGGGTGTGCCGGTTCTCTTCGGGATGATTGCTTATGTTTGCGCTAACATCCTGCCGGAATCATGGCAACGAGCGGTCCGCCCTGTCAAGGTTCGGCCGC
>VGAV01000097.1 GCA_016870695.1 Actinomycetota bacterium
CGCGGTCCGCGCCGCGGGCGGGCGCGTCAGCGCTTGCGCAGCAGGGCGATCGACATCGCGTCCGTCCCGTGCCGGTGCGGCCACAGCTGCGCGCGCAGCGAGCCGTCGGCCTGGTCCGGCAGGTCGATGTCGTCGCGGACGACGCCGCGGACGACCTCCCGCGCGTCGAGCTCCTCGGCCGCCTCGCCGAGCTCCCGCTTCACCTCCGCGAGCACGCCCGCGGTCTCGGCGAGATGCGGCGAGCACGTGACGTAGGCGAGGACCCCACCGGGGGCGAGCGCGGCGAACCCGGCGAGCACCAGCTCGCGCTGCAGCGCCGTGAGGTCCGGCACGTCGGCCGGGGTCTTCCGCCAGCGCGCCTCGGGCCGGCGCCGCAGCGCCCCGATCCCCGTGCACGGCGCGTCGACGAGGATCCGGTCGTACTCCCCCGGGGTCCGCGCCGCGCGGTCGCGTCCGTCCTCCTCGCTCACCTCGACCGGGAGGGGGAGGGATGCCACGGCCCGCCGCACCAGTCCGGCTCGGGCGGGGCTGATCTCGTTGGCATCCAGGTGCGCCCCGTTCGCCAGCGCCTCCGCGGCCAGGAGCGCCGTCTTGCCGCCGGGACCCGCGCACAGGTCGAGCCACCGCTCCCCCGCGCGCACCGGGAGCGCCCGGGTCAGGGCGAGGGCGGCGAGCTGCGAGCCCTCGTCCTGCACGCGGATCCGCCCGTCGGACGCGGTGATGAGGGCCTCGGGGTCGCCGCCGGAGGTCGTGAACGCGGTCGGCGCGTACGGGGTCGCGCGGGCGTCGGCGGGCGGCTCGGCCAGGCCCGGCAGCGCGATCATGGCGACCCGGGGCGCGACGTTGTCGGCCTCGAGCAGGGCGTCGAGCTCGTCCGCGCGCCCCTCGGCGGCGAGGGCCCGGCGCAGCGCCCGCACGATCCAGACGGGGTGCGAGGTGGTCACACCGGTGCGCTCGTCGTCGCTGCGCGCGGCGGCGGCGGCGCGTTCGAGCCAGTGGCCCGGCGTTTCGCGCGAGACCCGGCGCAGGACGGCGTTGGCGAAGCCCGCGGCCCCGCGTCCGCCGCCGTGGCGGCGCGCCAGTTCGACCGACTCGTTCACGGCCGCGTGGGAGGCGACACGGGTGGACAGCAACTGGTGGACGCCGAGCCGCAGCGCGTCGAGCACGGGCGGGTCGATGCGGTCGACGCCGCGGTCGGCGGCGACGGCGATGATCGCGTCGTAGGTCCCGCGGCGACGGAGGGTGCCGTAGGTGAGCTCGGTGGCGAGGCCGGCGTCCTTGGCATCCAGTCCCGCCCGCGCGATGGCGTGAGGCAGGAGCAGGTTGGCGTAGGCCTCGTCGTCGGTGACGGCGCGCAGAACCTCGTACGCGACGGCGCGTGCTCCCTGGACGGCGGTCATGACCCGAACACCACATCGCTCGCGCGGAGACCCCGCAGCCAGTCGCCCGCATCCATGGCGCCCTTGCCGGCCGGCTGGACCGTGCGGAGGTGCAGCGGCGACGTCCCGGTACCGACGAGGACGGACCGACCGGATGCCACCACCCGTCCGGGATCCAGCGGGGGCGCCGCCGGATCCGCGGGCCCCGCCCGCAGCACCTTCACGCGGGCGCCGTCGAGGGTCGTGTGCGCACCGGGCTCCGGGGTCACGCCCGCGATCCGGGCGAGGAGGGACGCGGCATCCGCCGAGAAGTCCAGCAGGCCGTCGCCCAGGGTGAGCTTCGGGGCGACCGTGGGCTCGCCCTCCTGCGGGACGGCGACGGCGGTCCCGTCCGCAATGCCGTCCACGACTCGGGCCAGCAGCGGCGCGCCCACCTCGGCGAGGGCGTCCAGCACGTCTGCGGAGGTCGCCCCGGCGGGGACGTCGTACCGCTTCTCGGCGAACACGTCGCCGGCGTCGAGCGCCGCGACGAGCTGGAAGACGCTCGCGCCCGTCACGGTGTCGCCCGCGATGAGCGCCCGCTGCACCGGGGCGGCGCCGCGCCAGCGCGGGAGCAGGGAGAAGTGCAGGTTGATCCACCCGTGGACGGGGGTCGAGAGCAGCGGCTCGCGGACGAGCCCGCCGTACGCGACGATGACGCCGAGGTCCGGCTCGAGCGCGGCCAGGCGCGCGGTGACGTCCGCATCGAGGCGGTCGGCCTTGACCACGTGCAGGCCCAGATCGCTCGCCGCCTGCGCCACCGGCGACGGCGTCAGGACCCGCTTCCGGCCGAGCGGAGCGTCCGTGCGCGTGACGACCGCGGCGATCTCATGCGGCCCGTCGGCCAGGGCGCGCAGCGACGGGACGGCGACGGCGGGGGTGCCGGCGAAGACGAGGCGCATGGTTCTCCTCACGCGGTCGGGTGCGGGATGGGCGGGACCGGGGCGGGTCGAGCGACGGATGCCGCCGCTCAGAGGTCGGGCTCGGGGATGTCGAGCCGGACTCTGAGTGTATTGCGCGGCTTCGGGCCGCGATCCTTGGTCGACTTGCGCGCACGCAGGGCGTCGGCGATGACCCCGGCCCGCAGCGCCTCCGCGACCGCACGCCCGTGGGCGAAGTCGAAGCGCACGAGGGCGCGGGCCGTCGCCGTGTCGGGCGCGGTCGAGGTGTCGACGGGACCCAGGATCGCGAGGGGGTCCAGCGCGGGCACGCTCTCGCGGAGCGACGCGAGCAGGGTGTCGACGCTCCGGGCGTGTCCGTCGACGCTCGCGACGCGGACGGCGGGCGGCATGCGCAGCGGCGCCCGGTCGGCGAGCTCGGACCGGGCATAGGCCGGCTGGGTCCAGGTCGCCAGCGCACGGGCGACGGGTCCGGCGACGCCGACGAGGTGCACGGGAGCGCCGGGGGCGGCGAGGGCGGCGGCGTTGGACCACCAGCGGAGGCAGTGCTCCCCGATCCGCAGCGCCTCGTTCTGCAGCATGCGGTCGCCGTCGAGCAGGATGACGGCGCGGTAGCCGCCGCGGGCGAGCGGCTCGGCGCCGCGCGTGGCGATCACGAGGGCGGGGGCGGCATCCACCTCCGTCACCGGGTGCGCGCCGTCGGCGACGATGACCCTCGTCCCCGGGAAGGCCCGGCCGAGCTCGTCCGCGGTGCGCTCGCTGCCCGAGGACGCCATGCGCAGCTTGGTCGATCCGCAGTGCCCGCACGTCCACGCGTGGGCGCTCCGCCCGCACCACGCGCACACGGGGACGGCCCCCGGCCGGGCGGCGCGCAGCGGTCCCGCGCAATGCGCGCAGCGCGCCGGGCGACGGCAGTCCGCGCAGACGAGCGACGGCGCGTAGCCGGGCCGCGCCACCTGCACGAGCACCGGCCCCTCCGCCAGCGCCGCGCGCGCCGCCGCGAACGCCGACGACGGGACGCGCGACTGCCGCTGCTCCCCCTCCCGGGTGGCGCTGAGCACCACGCGCGGACTCGGACGGCGGGCCGGGGCGACCTCGCGGACGTAGCCGACGTCGACGAGCCGCTGCACGTCGGTGGTGCGCGTGTGCCCGGCGAAGAGCAGGGCGGACCCCTCGAGCTCCTGACGGACGAGCGCGGCGTCGCGTGCGTGCACGCCCGGGGCGAGCGGCTCGGCGAGGAGCGAGTCGCCGTCGTCCCAGATCGCGACGAGTCCCGTCGCGTGAGCGGGCGCGTACACGCCGGAGCGCCGCCCGACGACGATGCACGGAACCGGGGCGAGCGTGCGCAGGTACTGCGCGTAGCGGGCGGGGCCGGACTGGTCCGCGTCGTCGCGGACGATCGCCTCCGCCGGGGCGAGGTCCGCCAGGGCCGCGAGCAGCTGCGCCTGGTCCCGGTAGTCCGGGACGACGAGGACGGCGCTGCGGCCCCCGGCGAGCGTGTGCACGGCCGCCGCGGCGAGCAGGTCCGCCCAGGCGCCGCGCGGCAGGTCGCCGGCCGGGAACGGCGGCGCATCGAGGGCGAGCCGCTCCCCCGCGTCCAGCGCGGTCGTGAGGCCGACGTACGGGGCGAGCAGGGCGTCGGCGCGCGCGAGGGCGTCAGCGTCGACGACGGGCTTCTCGGGCGGATCCGCGGCTGCCCAGGCCTTCTCGGCGCGCACCATGCGCTTGGGCACCGCCAGCCGCAGGACGTCGCTCACGGAGCCCGCCGCCCGGTCCGCCACGCGGCGTGCGAGCGTGTACAGCGCGTCCGGCAGCACCGGCATCGGCGACACGACCGCCTCGACCGAGGACAGGGGCCGCTCGGTGCCGTCGTCGGCCACGACCTCGACGACGAAGGCGTCCATCATCCGGCCGGCGGAGCGCAAGGGGACCTTGACCCGGATGCCGGGGACCACCTCGCCCACGAGGGCGTGCGGCACCGCGTAGTCGAACAGCCGGTCGAGCTGCGGCACGGGCGAGTCCAGCTGGACCCGCGCGACCCGACGCGCGCTCATCGCGCACCGCCCGGAGGCGCGCCCACCTCAGAGCCCGGCGGCCGTGCGCAGTTCGTCGACGCGGTCCGTGCGCTCCCAGGTGAAGTCCGCCAGCTCGCGGCCGAAGTGGCCGTAGGCGGCGGTCTGCGCGTAGATCGGGCGCAGCAGGTCGAGCTGGTCGATGATCGCCTTCGGGCGCAGGTCGAACACCTCGCGGATGGCGCGGACGATGGTCTCGTCCGCGACGTGCGCGGTGCCGAACGACTCGACGTACAGGCCGACCGGGTTCGCCTTGCCGATCGCGTAGGCGACCTGCACCTCGAGACGGTCGGCGAGGCCCGCGGCGACGGCGTTCTTGGCGACCCAGCGCATCGCGTAGGCGGCCGAGCGGTCGACCTTGGACGGGTCCTTGCCGCTGAACGCCCCGCCGCCGTGACGGGACGCCCCGCCGTAGGTGTCGATGATGATCTTGCGGCCGGTCAGACCGGCATCGCCCTTCGGGCCGCCGATGACGAACGGACCCGCGGGGTTGATGTAGTACTGCACGTCCGGCAGGTCGAGGCCCGTGTCGCGGAGGACGGGGTCGATGACCTCGGCCTGCACGCGGGCGCGGAGCTCCTCCTGGGAGATGTCGGGGTGGTGCTGCGTCGAGAGCACCACGGAGTCGACGGTGCGCGGGACGAGCCCGTCGTAGCCGAGGGTCACCTGCGTCTTGCCGTCGGGCCGCAGGAACGGCAGCGTGCCGTCGCGCCGCACGGCCGCGAGGCGCTCCGCGATGCGGTGGGCGGTCCACGCCGCCATCGGCATGAGCTGCGGGGTCTCGTTCGTGGCGAAGCCGAACATGATGCCCTGGTCGCCGGCGCCCTGCAGGTCGCGCGGGTCCACCGAGCCGCGCTCCCGCTGCTCGAACGCCTTGTTGACGCCCGCGGCGATGTCGGACGACTGGGCGCCGATCGACACGCTCACCCCGCACGACTCCCCGTCGAAGCCGGTCTCGCTCGACGTGTAGCCGATGCGGTTGACGACGTCGCGGACGATCGCCGGGATCTCGACGTAGGCGCTCGTGGACACCTCGCCGGCCACGTGCACGAGCCCCGTCGTGACGAGGGTCTCGACGGCGACGCGGCCGCCCGGGTCCTCGGTGAGGATCGCGTCGAGGATGCTGTCCGAGATCTGGTCGCAGATCTTGTCGGGGTGCCCCTCGGTGACGGACTCGGAGGTGAACAGGCGCAGGTCGGTCAAGACTTCTCCCGGGATGCTGGCGGGCAGGGGGACGGGCACAAGTATGCCCCGGACGGCGGACACCGCCCGGGGCATGCGTCACACCGTGACGGAGGTCACTCCGTGGGGCGCAGGCGCAGCTTGTCCTCGTGGATCTCGTGCAGCGCGATCGTGAGGGGCTTGTCCTCGACGGTCGAGTCGACGAGCGGGCCCACGTTGTCGAAGAGGTTTCCCTCGTGCAGGTCCGAGTAGTAGTCGTTGATCTGACGCGCGCGCTTGGATGCGTAGATCACGAGCTGGTACTTCGAGTCGACCTTGTCGAGGAGAGCGTCGATGGGCGGGTCGATGATGCCCTGGTCGCGTCCGGCCATGGGGAACCTCCTGGTTCGGCGGGATTCGGTGGATGCGGCGCGCGAGGCGCCGAAGCATCCCCCTAGTCTACAGCGCCGACGGGCCGACGACGGCGGCGTCCGTCCGAGTGTCCCGGACGGCGCCGTCGACACGGCGACGGCGTCAGCGGCGCGAGAGCAGCTGGCGCTTCGAGCTGAGCACGCCGGTGTCGAAGCCGGCCAGGTGCAGGCCGCCGTGGAAGCGGGCGTGCTCGATCTTGACGCAGCGGTCCATGACGACGGACAGCCCGGCGTCGCGCGCGATCTCCGCCGCGCCCTCGTGCCACGACCCCAGCTGCAGCCAGAGGGTCTTCGCACCGGCGTCGACGGCCTCCTGCGCGACGCCCGGCAGGTCGTCGTGCCGGCGGAACACGTCGACGATGTCGGGCGTCACGGGCAGGTCGGCCAGCGACGCGTACGCGGGGCGGCCGAGGATGCTCTCCGCGCGCGGGTTGACGAAGTAGACGTCGTACGGCGAGCTGCTCAGCAGGTAGGTGCTGACGAAGTAGCTCGCCCGGGCGGGGTTGTCCGACGCACCGACGATCGCGACGGAGCGGGCCGCGCGCAGGATCTCGAACCGCTCCTGCGCGCCGGGCGCGGTGAAGGTGCGGGCGGGGTCGGCGGGGACGGCGGCGCCACCCGGGAGGGCGCAGGCGTCCGCCGGAGGCAGGGCGCAGGACGCATCGGTCATCGGGTGGCTCCCGTCGCGGCGGTGAGGGCCTGGTCGAGATCCCAGAGGATGTCCTCGGGGTCTTCCAGTCCCACGGAGATGCGGATGAGGTCGGCGGGGACGCCCGCCGCGGTCAGCTGCTCGGGGGTGAGCTGACGGTGCGTCGTCGAGGCCGGGTGGATGACGAGGGTGCGGGCGTCGCCGATGTTCGCCAGGTGCGAGGCGAGCTGCAGCGCGTCGATCACAGCCTCCCCCGCCGCGCGGGCGGACGCCGGGTCGTCGGCGCGCACGCCGAAGGCGAACACCGACCCCGGTCCGAGGGGCAGGTACTTCTCCGCGCGGGCGCGATGCGGGTGGTCCGGCAGGCCCGCCCACGTCACGAACGAGACGCGGGGGTCGTCCTTGAGCCACTGCGCCACGACGCGGGCGTTCGCGAGGTGCGCGTCGACGCGCTGCGGCAGCGTCTCCACACCCTGCAGGAGCTGGAACGCCGACTGCGGGCTGAGCGCGGGGCCGATGTCGCGCAGCTGCTCGGTGCGCAGCTTGGTGAGGAAGCCGTATTCGCCGAAGTTGTCCCACCACTTGATGCCGCCGTAGGACGCGACCGGCTCGGTCATCTGCGGGAACTTGCCGTTGCCCCAGTCGAACGTGCCCTTCTCGATGACGACGCCGCCGAGGGTCGTGCCGTGGCCGCCGAGGAACTTCGTCACCGAGTGAATGACGATGTCGGCGCCGTGCTCCAGGGGCCGAGCGAGGTAGGGGGTGGCGAGGGTCGAGTCCACGACGAGCGGGATCCCCGCCGCATGGGCGACCTCGGCGAGCCCCTCGATGTCGGCGATCTCGCCGGAGGGGTTCCCGATCGTCTCGACGTACAGCACCTTGGTCTCGGGGCGGATGGCCGCGGCGTAGTCGGCCGGGTCGCTGGAGGGCACGAACGTCGTCTCGACGCCGAACCGGCGGAGGGTGACGTCGAGCTGGGTGACGGTCCCGCCGTAGAGCTGGGCGGATGCCACGACGTGATCGCCCGCTCCGACCAGGGCCGCGAAGGTGATGAACTCCGCGCTCATTCCCGACGCGGTCGCCACCGCGCCGATGCCGCCCTCCAGCGAGGCCAGCCGCTCCTCGAGCGCGGCGACCGTGGGGTTGCCGATGCGGGAGTAGATGTTGCCGTACTTCTGCAGGGCGAAGAGGTTGCCGGCATCCGTCGCGTCGTCGAAGACGAAGGACGTCGTCTGGTAGATGGGCACCGCGCGGGCACCCGTCGCGGCATCGGGGGTGCCGCCGGCGTGCAAGGCGCGCGTGCGGAATCCGAACTGGTGTTCGTCGGTCATCGGGTCTCTCTCGGGGGGTGTCAGGCGTCGGCGAGGACGTCCGCGATGCGGGCGACGGCGTCGGGGTTCTGCAGGGAGGTCGTGTCA
>VGAV01000098.1 GCA_016870695.1 Actinomycetota bacterium
GGGGAGCCGGACGGCGTCCCGAACACGACGAAGTAGATGCCGACGGCGAGGAAGACCACCAGCGCCGCGACCTTGATGAGCGCGAACCAGAACTCGAGCTCGCCGAACACCTTGACCGAGACGAGGTTGACCCCCAGCACGAGCACGAGCGCCAGCAGGGCCCACACCCACTGCGGGACCGCGGCGATGAAAGGCACGTAGGCACCGAAGAACCGCATGTACAGCGCGGCGGCCGTGATGTCGACGATCGTCGTCGTCGCCCAGTTGATCCAGTAGAACCAGCCCGAGACGAACGCCGCCTTCTCACCGAAGAACTCGCGGGCGTAGGACACGAACGACCCCGAGGTCGGCCGGTGCAGGACCAGCTCGCCCAGTGCGCGCAGGATGAAGAACGCGAAGAGACCGCACACCGCGTACGCGACGACGATCGCCGGACCCGCCGCGGCGAGCCGCCCGCCGGCGCCGAGGAACAGGCCGGTGCCGATCGCCCCGCCGATGGCGATCATCTGCACCTGCCGCGAGGTCAGGCGCTTGTGGTAGCCGGCGTCCTCGAGCGGAGGGGCGGGCGAGGTGTGCGGGGTGCCGGCGTCCGGACGGGCGTTCTCGGGGGTCGTGCTCACCCCCCTATCTTTCGCGGAGCAGGCCCGGATGCGCCAATTCTTCACCCGCGCGCGGCGCGGCCCCCGCCTCAGAGCCAGCGCTTCAGCTTGAACACCGCCCACAGCGTCACCGACGTCACGAGCATGAGCGCCAGCGCGAACGGGTAGCCGTACGCCCAGTGCAGCTCGGGCATGTCGTCGAAGTTCATGCCGTAGATGCCGCCGATCAGCGTCGGACCGAACAGGATGGCGGCCCATCCCGAGATCTTCTTGACCTGGTCGTTCTGGGTCAGCGAGGTCTCGGTCTGGCGCTGGGTGACGAGCGTCGCGTTCACGGTCAGGGCGTTGTCGAGGATGGCGCGCATCGAGGCGAGCTTCTCCGACACCCGGATGACGTGGTCGAGGACGTCCCGCAACGACCGCTTCACCTCGATGTCGACGTCGTACTTGTCCGCGCCGCGAAGCAGCGACTCGAGCATGTCCCGCAGCGGATCGCCCGCCCGCTGCAGATGGATGACCTCGCGCGAGAGCCGGTAGATGCGTTGCGACAGCTCCACGCCGTCCGCCCCGAACAACGCGTCCTCCATCTCGTCGATGTCGTTCTGCAGGCCGCGGGCCACCGGGTCGTACCCGTCGACGACCTCGTCGAGGATGGCGTAGAGCACGGCCTGCGGGCCCTGCGCGAGGAGATCGGGCTGTTCCTCCAGGCGCTTCCGCACGTGCGAGAGGTCCGGCACCTCGGCGTGCCGGACGGTCACCACGTAGTCGGTGCCGACGAAGACGTGCAGCTCCCCGAACTCGATGGAGTCCTCCGCCTCGACGTACCGCGCCGGACGCAGCACGACGAACAGGTCGTCGCCGTAGCGCTCCAGCTTCGGACGCTGATGCCCCGACAGGGCGTCCTCCACCGCCAGCGGATGCAGCGAGAACTCCGCCGCCACACGCTCGAGCTCGTCCGCGGACGGTCGGAGCAGGCCGATCCAGCCCGTCCCCCCGTGCTCGCGCATGTACTCGAACGTCTGGTCCAGGCTCGTCGGGTTGTCGATCCGGTGACCGCCGACGTACACGGCGCTGTCGATGATGGCCATGCTTACGTTCTACCGCGCCCCGGGAGCGCCGGACGCCACCGCCCCCGGGTCACAGCGAACCCGTCACTTCTCGGGGTCGTTGCCCCAGTTCATCAGCGAGTACCGCCAGTCGGTGTCGTGGATGTCGCCCTTCGGCTTCTGCGCACTGTGGCGCTTGACGTAGCCGACGACCTTGCGCATGTGCTTCAGGTCGTCGTCGGTCAGGTCGGCCTTCTTCTTCTCGAGGATGCGGACGATGTGCCGCCCGCTCTCGTGACCGGTCGACTCGCCCCCGTCCTTCTTCTGGCCGACCGACTTCGACTCGTCGGTGTCGAGCCATTTCTTCAGCTCGCTCGCCGTCATGTTGACGGCCTCGTCGAAGTCCTTGCGGGTCTGGTCGTCGTCATCGCTCATGCCGACATCCTCGCCCGGGGCCCCGTCGCGCCCCGTCCCCTTGCGCGGGCCGCGACGCCGTGGCATCCGGTGTCCTCAGCCGAGCGGCTCGGCGAGGGGCTCGTCCGGCTCCGTGGTCCGCGCGGGCCGTCGGGCGGCCGCGCCCACCGCACCGATGCTCGCGGCGATGACGAGGGCGATGCCGCCGATCTCGAGCCAGGCGAGGTGCTGTCCCAGCAGGAGGAAGCCCGCCAGGGAGGCGGTGGCGGGGCCGAGGCTCATGAGGATGGCGAAGGCCGCGGCGGGCAGCCGACGCAGGGCGATGAGCTCGAGGGCGTACGGGACGGTGGACGATAGCAATGCCACCGCCGCCCCGAGCGCGAGGACGTCGACGCGCAGAAGGGCGTCCTGCGCCTGCGCGACACCGAACGGCAGCGCGAGGACCGCGCCCACCGCCATCGCGAGGGCCAGGCCGTCCAGACGGGGGAACTGGCGCCCCACCCGCGCCGAGGCCAGGATGTAGAGCGCCCAGCTGACGGCCGCCCCGAGCGCGAAGAGGACGCCGACGGCATCCAGCCGGTCCCATCCGCCCGCGCCGAGCGCGACGACCCCGGCGAGCGCGAGACCGGCCCACAGCCAGCGCGCGGTCCCGGTGGCCGTGATGATCGAGAGCGTCAGCGGGCCGAGGACCTCGATCGTGACGGTGACCCCGAGCGGGAGCCTCTCCAGAGCGAGGTAGAAGAGCCCGTTCATGGATGCCAGGACGACACCGAACCACACCACCGATCGCCACGACGCCGCCGAGTGGCCGCGCAGCCGGGGGCGGGCGATCAGCAGCAGGAGCAGGGCCGAGAAGAGGAGGCGGAGCATGACGATGCCCAGCGGTCCCGTGTCGGGGAAGAGGAGGACGGCGAAGGACGCGCCGACTTCCTGGCACGCCAGGCCGACGAGGACCAGCAGGGCGGCCGAGCCGGATCCGCCGCGAGCGGCGCTCACCCCGCAGGCGGGGCGCAGATCGCGTTGCCGTTGATGGCGTCGCGCTGCTGCTGGGCCGTCCAGGGCAGGCCGGCCTCGGGCACGGTCTGCCCGTCCGCGGCCGGCGCCTTGGAGGCGATCGCCGCGAGCTCCCAGGCGAGCCAGGCGCCGACCCGGGGGGTGGCGCCGGAGTTGTTGAGCACGACGGCGACCGACATCCCCGTCGCGGGATCGGCGAACGCACCGGTGATGTAGCCCGGGGTCGAGCCGAACTGCCCGATGAGCGAGCCGGCCTGGTAGGCCCCGCCGGACGTGGTGAACCACGTCGGCTCCTCGGGTCCGACGGGCAGGGGGCGCGCGAACCGGCCGGCGTCCTCGTCCACGAGGGCGCCCGTGGCGAGGGCCTGCGCGTAGCGACCCAGGTCGGTGATCGTCGAGACCGCGCCCGAGTCCGCCCCGCCGAAGCTGGCGGACGCCACGGTGACCTCGCCGGGGTCGGTGCAGTTCCAGACGCCCTCGGCGTTCGGCATGGACCAGTAGCCCTGCAGCGAGGCGCCGACGGACGGTGCGGAGGCGACGGCGTTCGGCAGCGAGGTGGCCGAGAGGCCGAGGCGGCCGGAGACGCGCTCGGCGATGAGGTCGTTGATCGACTCGCCCGTCGCACGCTCGAGGGCGAGGCCGAGCAGGATGTAGCCGGTGTCCGAGTCCGCCCAGGCGACGCCCGGGTCGTTGACGCGCGGGCTGGCGATGCCATAGGCCATCAGCTCGCGAGGGTTCCACTCGCGGTCGGGGTTGCGCAGCCACGAGGCCTGCAGCACGGAGGCGTAGGACCCGAGGCCGGAGGTGCCGTCGCAGAGCTGTCGGAGAGTGATCGCGTCGTATCCGGGCAGTCCGCTGACCCACGTCGTGACGCTGTCGTCGAGACCGACGGTACCGTCGGCGGCGACCTGGTACAGCACGTCGCAAGTCATCGCGCGCGTGACGTCGGAGACGCGGAAGCTCATGTCGGTCGAGACCTCGCCGCCGCCGGGTCCCTGCGTCCCGAGACCGGTGACCCAGGTGCCGCTCCACGGCGCCCACACGCCCACGATGGCCCCGGTGGACCCCGTCGCGATCATGGCGGAGGTCACCGCGTCCTGCAGCTGGGCGACCGTGTCGTCCGGCAGAGCACGGTCGACCTGCGCCGGCACGTCGACCGGCACCGAGGACGGTCCGGTGCAGCCGCTCAGCACGGTCGTCAGGGCCGCGACCCCGGCGAGAGCGATGGCTGCGGAACGACGCCACCCGCGCATGTGCACCCCCGATATCCGGCGCTCGACGAAACGCGCGCCTCTCGATTCAAACACACGGCGCCCACCGCAGCCGGAGGGTGTAAGGCCCGCCCGGTCACGTCTGCATCACATCTAGGCTGACCGCATGCCGCACACCTTCGACGACGAGGCGGTCCGGGCCGTCCTGGCGCACATGAACTCCGACCACGTCGAGGACAACATCCTCATCGCCCGGGCTTTCGGACCGGATGCCACCGCCTCCGGCGCCACGATGACCGGGTTCGACGGCGACGGGGCCGACTGGTCCGTCGCCGGCCACGACGGCGCGTCCTTCCCGCTGCGGGTGGCGTGGCCGGGCGGACCGATCGAGGATCGGCGGGCCGTCCGTCGCGAGGTCGTGGCCCTGTACGAGCAGGCGTGCGACCGCCTCGGCGTGGAGCAGCGACCCCACTGAGAATCGAGGGCGAATTGGGGGTTAGGTTCACCTAACCGTTTGCGTATGATGGCCGCATGAACGCCGTCGTCCCGTTCTCCTCCGCTCTCCGCGAGCGCTCGAGCAGCGCGCACTCCTCGAGCGAGCACGCGGGGTTCATGGCCGATCTCATCAACGGCTCCGGCACCCGCGAGGACTACGTCGCGCTCGTGACGCAGCACTGGTTCATCTACGAGGCGCTGGAGTCCGCGACCGAGCGCATGCGGGCGGACCCGGTGGCATCCGTCTTCATCAGCGACAAGCTCACCCGCCTGCCGGCCCTCGAGGCCGACCTCGCGTTCCTCATCGGACCCGATTGGCGCGATCGGATCGCGCCGCTGCCGACGACGCAGGCCTACGTCTCGCGGATCCGCCGCGTCGCCGCCACCTGGCCGGGGGGCTTCGTCGCGCACCACTACACGCGCTACCTCGGCGACCTGTCCGGTGGCATCTTCATCGGACGCCTCATGCAGCGGCGGTTCGGATTCGACACGAACGGCATCGGCTTCTACCTGTTCCACGACATCGCCGACCCCAAGGCCTTCAAGTGCGTCTACCGGGAGCAGCTCGACGCGGCGCCGTGGGACGATGCCGAGAAGGAGCGGGTCATCGACGAGGTGCTCGTGGCCTACCGGTTCAACACCGAGCTGTTCGAGGACCTCGCGCGCGCGAAGGCGTCTCAGGTCGCCTGAGCCGCAGCCTGGCGCGCGGTCCACGCCTGCTTCATAAAGCGGCGCACGTCCTCGTCGACGCGGATGTCGCTCGGCCGCAGCGGGCGCGACAGGTACAGGCCCTCCAGAGACGTCAGACGACTGAGCGCCACGTAGGTCTGACCGGGGGCGAACGCCCCCGCGCCGAGGTCGACGACGGCGCGGTCGTAGGTCTTGCCCTGCGACTTGTGGATGGTGACGGCCCACGCGAGCCGGAGCGGGAACTGCGTGAACTCGGCGACGATCTCGCGCGAGAGGTTCTTCGTGCCCGGGTCGTAGGCGTAGCGGTACCTCTCCCACACGGCCGGCTCGACGTCGTGCTCGACACCGTCGACCTCGACCCGCACGGCGCCGCCGGCGATCCGGGTGACGGTGCCGATCGTCCCGTTGACCCACCGCGCGACCTCGCCGAACTGCGCGCTGTCGTTCCGCAGGAACATCACCTGCGCACCCACCTTGAGGGTGAGCTCCAGCTCGGCGGGGTAGTTCGCCTCGCCCCGGCCGAAGTCGCCGGAGATCTCCGCGTTGGCGGTCTGCGTGCGCCCGACGAGCTCGCTCAGGTGGCGCCGGTTGATCTCGTTGACGCGGTCGTTCCGGGTGGCGAGCGTGATCACGGGATGCTCGCCGTCCGCGGGGTCGGGCGGCGTGCGCGCCCCGGCCGCATTCAGCACGCCCGCCATGTCCGCCGTCACGCGCCCGTAGCGGACGGCGTTCAGGAGCGCCTTGAACGCGGGGTCGGACTGCCGGTGGATCTCGACGAGCTCGTTGACGTGCAGGTCCGCGCCGTGGCGCCCGATGTCGATCAGTCCATCGCCTCCCGCGTCGCCGGACCAGACCTTGGCGTCGAAGAACCAGAACGAGCGGTAGTGGTCGCGGATGTACCGCATCTCGTCGCCGCGCGGCGGGACCGGCGCCAGCTGGTACGGATCGCCGAACATGACGATCTGCGTTCCCCCGAACGGCTCCGCGCGCCGACCGCGGGCCTGGCGGAGGGAGCGGTCGATGGCATCCATCAGGTCGGCGTTGACCATGGAGATCTCGTCGATCACGAGGGTGTCGATCGCGTTGAGGATCTTGCGGGTGGCGTCGTTCTGCTCGATGTCGCCGTTCGCGATGAGCCCGATGGGCAGCCGGAACAGCGAGTGGATCGTCTGACCCTCGACGTTCAGGGCGGCGACGCCGGTCGGGGCGCACACCGCGATCTGCTTCTTCGTGTTCCAGGCCAGATGCTGCAGCAGCGTGGACTTGCCGGTGCCGGCCCGCCCCGTGACGAACACGTGCTCGCGCGTGTCCTCGATCAGCCGGAACAGCGCGTGCTGCTCGGCGGAGAGGGTGGGCGTGCTCACTGATTCATGCTAGTTCGAGGGACCGGATCCCGCGGCGACCTGGGGAGAGTCGCCGTCGATCCGGCCCGGGGGAGGCTCGGTGACCTCCAGCCGCCAGCGCGTGGCCCCCGCCAGGACGTCGTCGACGTGGCTGCGGAAACGCGGGCACTGCGTGATGTCGTGCGACCGGCACCGGAGGGCGTGCTCGGTCATCGCCCGGGCCTGCGCGATGTCCGCGGCGCGGCGGTCGAGCTCGGCGATGTGGTCCTCGAGCACGCGGTGCCGACCCGGCGCCTGCTCGTCCAGCAGCACGCGGATCTGGTCCAGGGACAGACCCGCCGCCTTGTTCCGCAGGATGACCGCGATGCGCACGAGGTCCGGGTCTCCGTAGAGACGCCGGCCCGCGGCATCCCGGTCCGGACGGAGCAGCCCCTCGTCCTCCCAGAACCGCAGGACGTGGGTGTCGAGGCCGAACCGGGCCGCCGTGTCGCCGATGGTCTGCGCGCTTGACTTCATGTTGACATGAAGTCACACGATGGGTCCGCACGCAAGCGGAAGGATCTGACATGTACGACACCATCGTCCTCGGCGGCGGACCGGCCGGCCTCCAGGCCGCCCTCACCCTCGGTCGCATGCACCGGCGCACGCTCCTCGTGGACTCGGGCGTCTACCGGAACGGCACCGTCCCCCACGCCCACAATCTGCTGACGAACGACGGCCGCGACCCCGCCGAGCTGCGCGCCCTGGCCCGCGCGGAGCTCGCGGCCTACGCGACGGTGGAGACTCGGGATGCCGCCGTCTCGCAGGTCCGTCGCGACGGCGACGCCCTGGTGGTCGAGGTGGACGGCGCGGACCTGCGCGCCCGCACCCTCGTCCTGGCCACGGGTCTCCACGACGAGCTCCCCCCGATCCCGGGTCTCGCCGAGCAGTGGGGCGACCGCGTCGCCAACTGTCCGTTCTGCCATGGACACGAGTTCGCCGGCCGCCCCGTGGCGGTGCTGAACGCCGACCCGCACGCGCAGATGCTCGCCCGCATGCTCGGGCCGGTGGCATCCCAGGTCCTCGTCATCGACCCCGCGGAGGTGAGGGAGGTGCGCCGGACGGAGGACGGGCTGGCGATCCTCCGCGCCGACGGCACGGTCGACGAGGTGGCCGGGGCCTTCGCCGCGCCGGTGTCACGTCAGCGCGCCCCCTTCGCCGAACAGCTGGGGCTGGAGATCAGCGAGTCCGGT
>VGAV01000099.1 GCA_016870695.1 Actinomycetota bacterium
CGGAGACGTGTTCCCGGATGCCGCCGCCTCCGAGCTGGCGCACCTGATCGACCGCCGCAGCGCCCGCGAGCCGCTGCAGCACCTGACCGGGCTCGCGCCCTTCCGGTCGCTGGAGCTCGCGGTGGGACCGGGGGTGTTCGTGCCGCGTCCGGAGACCGAGATGGTCGCGCAGCTGGCGATCGATGCTCTCGCCGCGGCGGCCTCGCCCGAGCCGATCGCCGTGGACCTCGGCACGGGCAGCGGGGCGATCGCCCTCGCGATGGCCACCGAGGTCCCGTACGCGCGGGTGCACGCCGCGGAGAACTCGGTCGACGCGTTCGTGTGGGCGCGTCAGAACGCGGAGCGGATCGGCGCGACCAACCTGCGCCTGGCCTTCACCGACTTCGCCCACGCGTTCCCCGAGCTCGACGGCCGCGTGTCGGTCGTGGCATCCAATCCGCCCTACGTCCCCGACGACGCAATCCCGCGCGACCCGGAGGTCCGGCTGTTCGACCCGCCCGCCGCGCTCTACGGCGGCGCCGACGGGCTGGACGCGGTGCGCGTGCTGAGCCGGGTGGGCCTGCGGCTCGCGCACTCCGGCGGCACGATCGTCATCGAGCACGGGGAGTGGCAGGGAGCGGCCATCCGCGACATCCTCGCGGCGGACGGCTGGCGGGCCGCCGCCACGCACCCGGACCTCACGATGCGCGACCGCGCGACGACGGCGGTCCGTCCCTGACGGGACGGCCGCGCCGGCGGCATCCCGGGCTGCACGCGTCGGCACGGCCGCGCCAGTAGACTGCTGCCGACATGTCTCCCGTCTACGACTGCCGTGACGAGTCGCAGCTGCTGTCCGGGATGCGCCACGCGCGTCAGGCCATCGGTCGAGGCGAACTCGTCGTGCTCCCCACCGACACCGTCTACGGAATCGCCGCCGACGCGTTCAACGCGCGCGCCGTCGCGGGCCTGCTGGAGGCCAAGGGCCGCGGGCGCCAGCAGCCGCCGCCCGTGCTCGTGCCCGGCGTCGGGACTCTGCGCGCGCTCGTCGCCGACGTGCCCGCCGCGGTCGACGACCTCGTGGGCGAGTTCTGGCCCGGGGGACTGACCATCGTCCTGCCGTCGCAGCCGTCCCTGTCCTGGGACCTCGGCGACACGCACGGCACGGTCGCCGTGCGGATGCCGGCGCAGAACCTCACGCTCGAACTGCTCGAGGAGACCGGTCCGCTCGCCGTCTCAAGCGCCAACCGCACCGGAATGCCCGCCGCGGTCGGCATCGACCAGGCGCGGGACATGCTGGGCGACAGCGTCGCGGTCTACCTCGACGCCGGTCCGAGCGAGAAGGGCATCGCCTCCACCATCGTGGACGCGACGAGCCTCGTCGGCGGGACCGACCCCCGGGTGCGCGTGCTCCGCGAGGGCGCCATCACCCGTGCCCGACTCCGCGAGGTGCTCGGCGACCTGCTCGAGCCCGACCCGGACGTCGAGGCCGGCGGGCCGTGACCCAGTACCTCCTCACCATCCTGTTCACGGCCGCGGTCACTCTCGCGCTGTCGTGGGTGGTGTGGAAACTCGCGCTGCGGTTCAAGCTCTACCCCGGCATCCGCGAACGCGACGTGCACAAGACCCCCACCCCGCGCCTGGGGGGAGTTGCGATGTTCCTCGGCGTGCTGGCGGCGTTCCTGCTCTCCAGCCGCAACCCGTACTTCGCCATCTTCTGGGTCGATCCCGTCCCGGTGCTGTCGCTGCTCGGCGCCGTGCTGCTCATCGTCCTCGTCGGCGTGGCGGACGACCTGTGGGACCTGGACTGGATGATCAAGCTGGGCGCCCAGTTCGTCGCCGCCGGGATCATCGCCTGGTACGGGCAGCTGCAGATCCTCTCGCTCCCCATCGGGGCGTTGACGGTGGGGTCGAGCTGGGTGAGCTTCCTCCTGACGGTGTTCGCGATCGTCGTCGTCATGAACGCGGTCAACTTCATCGACGGCCTCAACGGGCTCGTCGCCGGCGTCTGCCTCATCGCCAACGGCGTGTTCTTCGCCTACTCGTACCTCCTCGTGCGCGACACCGGAGCGAGCACGTACTTCAACCTCGCCTCCTTCATCGCCGCGGTCCTCGTCGGCGCCTGCCTCGGCTTCCTGCCGATGAACTGGACCCCGGCAAAGCTGTTCATGGGCGACGCGGGGGCGCTCATGCTGGGGCTGCTCATGGCGAGCTCGGCCATCGCGATCACCGGCCAGCTCGATCCGGCGGTGCTCGATCCCGAGCAGCTCGGCCGGTCGCAGCTCCTCGGTGCGTTCATCCCGATCCTGCTGCCGGTGGTCATCGTGCTGCTGCCCCTGCTGGACTTCGGCCTCGCCGTCATCCGCCGCCAGTGGGCCGGCCGGTCGCCCTTCTCGCCCGACCGCAAACATCTGCACCATCGCATGCTCGACATGGGGCACACGGACCGCGACGCGGTCCTCATCTTCTACAGCTGGACCGCCGTGGTGAGCCTGGCGTTCCTGCTGATGTACATCGGCACCCAGCAGGAGTGGCCCGGCGACTACGCCATCGGCATCGCCTTCGGCGTCGTCGGCGTCGCCGCCTGCGCGGTGCTCACCCTGCTTCCATCGCGACGGTTCTCCCGTCGTCCCGTCCGTGAGGAGTCGTCATGACCACCACCGTCTCGAGCACCCCGGTGCTGCGCGCCGCCCTGATCTGGTCGGCGGTCGTCGCCGTCGTCGTCCTCGTCGTGGCGGTGGTCGTCGGCCTGTTGGTCGCCGGCGCCAACGGCGCATGGAGCGGGGGAGTGGGAGCCGCCGTCGGCGCGATCTTCCCCGCGCTCACCGCCGTCAGCATCCTGGTGGCGAACCGCTTCTATGGAAATCCGGCCTGGCTGCAGATCTTCTTCGGCGTCGTCCTCGGCGGCTGGCTGCTGAAGTTCGTCCTCGTCATCGTGGCGTTCCTCGTGCTGCTGCGCATGGACTGGGTCGTCGCCCCCGTGTTCTTCTTCGCCCTGCTGGCCACGGCCGTCAGCTCGCTCGTCGTCGACCTCGTCGTGATCTCGCGCATGCGTCTGCCCGCCGTCTCGGACACCGTCCTGCCCCAGCAGAGCGCACCCGACGAGGTCTGACCACATCCGGATGCCGCGATTCCGGGGATCTTTGCTACGCTGGTCGAACGCACCTCGGCCGGTGTGCGGCGGTGACGCCGAGGCCCCGGGGAGAGCCGTTTCCCACCCTCCCCGAACCACTCCCTATCGGTTCGAGAAGCTGGAGCCACCCCGTTGACTCAGGCGAATACGATCGCGCACGCTGCTGACGCGCCCTACTTCTCCCCGCCCTCCATCTCGGACTTCTTCCCGCCCGAGCTGCTGTTCGCCGGCACGCCCTTCGCGATGACGCGCATCACCATGGTGCAGCTCATCGCGACGGCCGTGATGGTGCTCGTGATCGTCCTCGGCACCCGTCGCATGACGGTCGTGCCCGGGCGCTTCCAGAGCGTCGTCGAGCTCGGCTTCGGGTTCATCCGCGAGCAGATCGCCTACCAGGTGCTCGGCGAGAAGGACGGCAAGCGCTTCCTGCCGCTGCTGACCGCGCTGTTCTTCACGATCCTCGCGCTGAATCTCACGGGTGTCATCCCCGGACTCAACATCCCGGGCACCTCGGTCGCCGGCGCGCCGCTCGTCTTCGCGCTCGTCGCGTACGTCGCCTTCATCTACGCGGGCATCCGCCGCCACGGCGTGGGCCGCTTCCTCAAGTACTCCCTCGTTCCCGGCGGCGTCCCGGTGTACCTCGTGCCGATCATCGCGATCGTCGAGCTCATCTCGGTCTTCATCGCTCGCCCGGTGTCGCTGTTCCTGCGACTGCTGCTGAACATGATCGTCGGGCACCTCATGCTCGTGCTGTTCTTCTCGGCGACGCACTTCTTCTTCCTCAGCTTCAACTGGCTGACTCCGCTCGCGGCCGGGACGCTGTCCCTGGGTCTGGCGTTCACTCTCTTCGAGGTGTTCGTCGCCCTGCTCCAGGCCTACGTCTTCACCATCCTCACCGCGGTCTACATCCAGCTCGCGGTCGCGGAAGAGCACTGACGACCAGCCATCCGGCTGTTCGCCCAACGAAAGGAAACCCTCAGTGGACGCAACGACGATTCTCGCTCAGGTCACGGGCAACATCGCGACCGTGGGCTACGGTCTCGCTGCCATCGGCCCGGCCATCGGTCTCGGCATCATGATCGGCAAGACCATCGAGTCGACCGCCCGTCAGCCCGAGCTCGCCGGTCGCCTGCAGACCACCATGTTCATCGGTGTCGCCTTCATCGAGATCCTCGCGCTGATCGGCATCGCCACGCCCTTCATCTTCGGCGCGGCCTGATCCACCCGACCCACGAGTAAGGAGACAGGATGCTTCCCGCTCTTGTCACGATCGCGGCCGAGGAAGGCCACAGCGGCGGCAACCCGCTGCTGCCGGCCATCTACGACATCATCTGGTCTGGTGTCTGCTTCGCGATCATCGCTGCAGTCGTCGTGTTCTACGCCCTGCCGCGCATCGGTGCCGTGCTCGACAAGCGCAGCGCCGCGATCGAGGGCAACATCGCCAAGGCCGATGAGGCTCAGCGCAAGGCCGAGGCCGCGCTCGAGGAGTACACCGCGCAGCTCGTCGCCGCTCGCAAGGAGGCCGGGGAGATCCGCGAGGCCGCTCGCGAGGACGGTCGCAAGATCGTGCTCGAGGCCAAGGAGACCGCATCCGCGGAGGCGGCTCGCCTGACGGCGACCGCCCACACGCAGATCGAGGCCGAGCGCCAGACCGCTCTCGTCTCGCTCCGCTCCGAGGTCGGCACCCTGGCCGTCGACCTGGCCGGCAACGTCATCGGCGAGACCCTCTCCGACGACGCCAAGGCGCAGGCCGTGGTCGACCGCTTCCTCGCCGACCTCGAGGCTTCCGAGAAGGCGGCCAAGTAATGGGCAGCGCGACCACTCAGGCGCGAGCGGCTGCGGCGGAGGCGCTCGGCGCCGCCGCCGGCGTCGACCTCGACGTCGCCCGCGAGCTGTTCGCCGCGGCGCGCACCGTGGGCGCCTCGGCGCACCTGAGCGGCGCGCTGGCCGACCACTCGGCGCCCGCCGCGGCGCGCGCCGGCGTGGTGGCGGCCGTCTTCGGTCCGTCCTTCTCCCCGACCACGGTGGACCTGCTGCGCACCGTCGTCGCGCAGCGCTGGTCCAGCACCGACGAGCTGGTCGAGGGGCTCGAAGAGCTCGCGATCCGCGCCGCCGGCGTCGCCGACGGTCAGGGCGACGTCGAGGGCGAGCTGTTCCAGTTCTCGCGCATGGTGTCGGCCAACGGCGAGCTTGAGCTCGCGCTCGGCAGCCGCGTGGGCGACCCGGCGGCGAAGGGCGCGCTCGTCACCTCGCTGCTCGAGGGCCGCGTCAGCGCGGCGACGATCCTCATCGCGTCGTCGCTGGTCCAGCAGCCGCGCAACCGCCGCGTGCGGTCGCTGCTGCGCTGGGCGGAGCGTCTCGTCGCCGAGCAGCGCGGCCGCGTCGTGGCGACCGTGTACGCGGTGGCGCCGCTGAACGAGCAGCAGGAGGAGCGCCTCCGGTCGGCTCTGGGCGCCCGCTACAACACGACGGTGACCCTCAACACGGTCATCGACCCCACGGTGGTGGGCGGACTGCGCGTGCAGATCGCCGACGACGTGATCGACGCGAGCGTCTCGACGCGTCTCGCCGACCTGCGGCAGCGGATCGCAGGCTAAGACTTCCCGCCCGAGCGGGCGGAGATCTGGGGACCTCGAGTCCCACGAACGAAGGAAGACAATGGCAGACCTCTCTATCAGCCCCGACGTCATCCGTGACGCGCTGAAGGACTTCGTCAACGCCTACGAGGCGACCGGCGCTGCGGCGACCGAGGTCGGCTCGGTCGTCGACGCCGCCGACGGCATCGCGCACGTCGAGGGCCTCCCCGGCGTCATGGCGAACGAGCTCGTCCGTTTCGAGGACGGCACGCTCGGCCTGGCCCAGAACCTCGACGAGCACGAGATCGGCGTCGTCGTCCTCGGCGAGTTCTCCGGCATCGAGGAGGGCCAGCCCGTCACTCGCACCGGCGAGGTGCTCTCGGTCGGCGTGGGCGACGGCTACCTCGGCCGCGTCGTCGACCCGCTCGGCAACCCGATCGACGGTCTCGGCGAGATCGCCAGCGAGGGACGCCGTGCGCTCGAGCTCCAGGCCCCGGGCGTCATGCAGCGCAAGAGCGTGCACGAGCCGCTGCAGACCGGCATCAAGGCGATCGACGCCATGATCCCCGTCGGCCGCGGTCAGCGCCAGCTGATCATCGGCGACCGCCAGACCGGCAAGACGGCGATCGCGATCGACACGATCATCAACCAGAAGGCCAACTGGGACTCCGGCGACGTCAACAAGCAGGTGCGCTGCATCTACGTCGCGATCGGTCAGAAGGGCTCGACCATCGCCTCGGTGAAGGGCGCGCTCGAGGACGCCGGCGCGATGGAGTACACCACCATCGTCGCGGCCCCGGCCTCCGACCCGGCCGGCTTCAAGTACCTCGCCCCCTACGCCGGCTCGGCCATCGGCCAGCACTGGATGTACGGCGGCAAGCACGTCCTGATCATCTTCGACGACCTGTCGAAGCAGGCCGAGGCCTACCGTGCCGTGTCGCTGCTCCTTCGCCGCCCGCCGGGCCGCGAGGCGTACCCCGGTGACGTCTTCTACCTGCACTCGCGTCTGCTCGAGCGTTGCGCGAAGCTGTCCGACGAGCTCGGCGCCGGCTCGATGACCGGTCTGCCGATCATCGAGACCAAGGCGAACGACGTCTCGGCGTACATCCCGACCAACGTGATCTCGATCACCGACGGCCAGATCTTCCTGCAGTCCGACCTGTTCAACGCCAACCAGCGCCCCGCGGTCGACGTGGGCATCTCGGTGTCGCGCGTCGGCGGTGACGCGCAGGTCAAGTCGATCAAGAAGGTCTCCGGAACGCTGAAGCTCGAGCTCGCGCAGTACCGCTCGCTCGAGGCGTTCGCGATGTTCGCGAGCGACCTCGACGCCGCGTCGCGTCGCCAGCTCGCGCGTGGTGCGCGCCTGACGGAGCTGCTCAAGCAGCCGCAGTACTCGCCGTACCCCGTCGAGGAGCAGGTCGTCTCGATCTGGGCCGGCACCAACGGCAAGCTCGACACCATCGAGGTCTCCGACGTGCTCCGCTTCGAGCGCGAGCTGCTGGACTACCTCCGTCGCAACTCCACGGTCCTCGACACCCTGCGCGAGACCAACGTCCTCGGTGATGACGTCGTCTCGGAGCTCGAGCAGAAGGTGGACGCCTTCATCCTCGAGTTCCAGTCGGGCGACGACCAGGGTCTCGTCGGTGCCGAGAAGGTCGACGCGGCCGAGGCCGACGACGTCAACCAGGAGCGGATCGTCAAGGGCCGTCGCTAAAGCGACGACACGAGAACGGAATCATGGGCGCACAACTACGGGTCTATAAGCAGAAGATCAGCTCTGCTCAGACGACCAAGAAGATCACGAAGGCGATGGAGCTCATCGCTGCGTCGCGCATCCAGAAGGCGATGGCGCGTGTGCGCGCGGCGTCGCCCTTCGCGCGCGCCGTGACCAACGCGGTGTCGGCGGTGGCGACGCACTCCAGCGTCGACCACCCGCTGACGACCGAGCGCGAGAACATCCGCCGGTCGGCCGTGGTGATCTTCACCTCCGACCGCGGCCTGGCGGGCGCGTTCAACTCGCAGATCCTCCGTGAGGGCCTCGAGCTGACCGAGCTGCTGCGCAGTCAGGGCAAGGAGGTGGAGTTCTACCTCGTCGGTCGCAAGGCCGTCGGCTACTTCCAGTTCCGCCGCATGGCCAGCAAGGCGCAGTGGACCGGTGACACGGACACCCCGCAGTTCTCGACGGCGGAGGAGATCTCCGCCGCGGTGCTCGAGGCCTACCGCCGCACCGGTGAGAACGACGGCGTCGACGAGATCCACCTCGTCTACAACCGTTTCGTCAGCATGATGACCCAGTCTCCC
>VGAV01000100.1 GCA_016870695.1 Actinomycetota bacterium
TCCCGCCGCGACCCTCGCCGACGCGACGGCCGCCGATGCCCCCGCCACCGCGCTCGCGGATGCACCCACCACGGCGCACCGCGATGCGGCCCCCAGCCGGTCGGACGCGACGGACGGGACCACCGCCCGCCGCGACGCGCTGCTCCGCGCCGGAGCCGCCTACGTCGCCCAGTGGGTCGGGTTCCAGCACGAGCTGCGCGGGGTCCCCGGCATCCAGGTCGCCATCCGCCACCGCGGGGAGCTCCTCCTCGACGAGGCGTGGGGGGTCGCGGATGCCACGACGTCCGAGCCCCTCACCACGGGCCACCTCTTCCGCATCGCCTCGCACTCGAAGACGTTCACGGCCACCGCGGTCCTGCAGCTCGTCGAGCGCGGGACGCTGCGCCTGGACGACCCGGTGTCACGGTGGCTGCCCGAGCTGGCGGACGCCGAGGTGGGCCCGGTCACCGTGCGCGAGCTCCTCGGGCACCAGGGCGGGGTCATCCGCGACGGCGTCGTCGCCGATTTCTGGCAGCGCGGCCTGCCCTTTCCGGACGGTGCCGAGATCCTGCGCATGGCGGCCGAGGAGGGGCGCGTCTTCGCCCCGAACGAGCACTTCAAGTACTCCAACGTCGGATATTCGCTGCTCGGTCTCGTGATCGAGGCGGCGACCGGACGGACGTACGGGCAGTACGTGACCGACGAGATCGTCCGTCCGCTCGGTCTGGACGACCTGGGACCCGAATGGGATGCCGACCGGGCCGACGAGTACGCCTCCGGCCACACGGCGGCGCTGCAGGCGGGGGCGCCCCGGCGCGTCATCCCGCACGTCGACACGCGGGCGATGGCGGCGGCCACGGGGTGGTTCGGCACGGCCCGCGACCTCTCCGCGTACTTCGCCGCGCACGCCCCCGGCGAGGAGACGCTGCTGTCCGAGGGGTCGCGGCGCCTCCTGCAGCGCCGGGAGTCGGACATCGAGTACGCGGGCGTGCTGCGGCACTACGGGCTCGGCTTCGACGTGCGCGACCTCGACGGGGCGAGTCTGATCGGACACAGCGGAGGCTACCCCGGACACATCACGCGCACGTGGCTCGACCTGGACGACGACATCGTCGTCAGCGTCCTCACCAACGCCATCGACGGTCCGGCCGACGTGCTCGCAACCGGGGCCGTCGGCATCCTGCGCCTCGCTCTCGCCCAGCTCGACCGCGAGCCGGGCGCCGCGGACATCACGGGGCGGTTCGCGAGCATGTGGAGCGTCGCCGATCTCGTCGACCTCGGCGGCGCCCTCGCGGTGCTGCACCCGGCCGACCCCGACCCGGCCCGGTCGGCCGAGGTGCTCGAGGTCGACGCCGACGGCACGCTGCGCATGCCCGCGCGGGCCAGCTTCGGCGCCAGCGGCGAGCCGATGGGCGTCGAGCGCGACGACGCGGGGGAGGTCGTCTCGATCCGGCTGAGCGGCATGTCCATGTGGCCGTACGACCGGTATCGCTACGCTCTGTCGACGGAGCAGCCGTCGGAGCTGCTGAAGGGGATGGCCTTGTGAACGACGAGGGACACGCCGAGCCCACCGGTCCGCTGGACGAGGCCGTGAGCGCCTTCGTGGAGGACTTCGCGTACGCCTGGGGTGCGGCCGGGAACCCGCGGATGGAGGGCCGCGTCCTCGCCCTCCTCCTGATCGTCGACGAGCCGTACCTGTCGTCGGCCCGGATCGCCGATCTGCTGCAGGCGAGCGCCGGGGCGGTGTCGATGTCGACCCGGGCGCTCGTGAACCTCGGCTTCCTCAAACGCCACGCCATCCCGGGCGACCGCAGCCACTACTTCCGCACCGAGGACGACGTGTGGGGCGGGTTCCTCGCGGGGGAGCGAGACTACGTCCGGCGCATCAACTCCACCCTCGAGTTCGGCCTCGACGTCCTCCCCGAGGACGCCTCCCGGCCCCGCACGCGACTCACGAACGCCCTGCGGTACATGACGTGGCTCGTCGGCCACCACCGGAAGATGCTCGCCGAATGGCAGGAGTATCGCGACAGCACGTCGGGCGCCGCCCCCGGGGGCGCCGCGGGCGAGACCCCCGTCGAGCCGGCGCGCCGGGAGGTCGGCTCATGAGCGCGCCCGTGCTGGAGGTCACCGGACTCGAGGTCGCCTTCGAGGTCGGGACCGAGAAGATCGTCGCCGTGTCGGGACTGGACCTCACGGTCGGGCACGGCGAGATCGTCGCGCTCGTCGGCGAATCCGGGTCGGGCAAGAGCGTGAGCGCCCTGGCCCTCGTCGGACTCCTCCCCGAGCGCGCCCGCGTCCGCGGGACGGCCCTGTTCGACGGTGTGGACCTGCTCGCCCTCGACGAGGGCCGGCTGAACGCGATCCGCGGCTCCCGCATCGCCGTCGTGTTCCAGGACCCGATGAACGCCCTCGACCCGGTCTTCCCCATCGGGCACCAGATCGACGAGGTGCTGCGCGTGCATCGCCCGGAGATGGACCGCGCCGCCCGGCGCGCCCGCGTCATCGAGCTCCTCACGATGGTGGAGATCCCGGATGCCGCCGCGCGCGTGCGCTCGTATCCGCACCAGATGTCGGGGGGTCAGGCCCAGCGCGTCATGATCGCGATGGCCCTCGCCTGCGACCCGGAGCTGATCATCGCCGACGAGCCGACGACCGCGCTGGACGTGACCGTCCAGCGCGAGGTGCTGGACGTCATGCGACGGCTGCGCGAGCGGACCGGGACGGCGATGCTCCTCATCACGCACGACATGGGCGTGGTGGCCGACATGGCCGACAGCGTCGTGGTGCTGCGCCGCGGAGAGGTGCAGGAGCGCGCCGACGTGCAGCGCATCTTCGACGCGCCCACGGCGCCGTACACGCGACAGCTCCTCTCGGCGGTCCCGCGCCTCGGCGCCTCCGAGCGCGCCGTCGCCGCAGCCGAGGGCGAGCCGGTCCTCGACGTGCAGGGACTGACGGTCGTGTACGGCCGCGGGGCCCGCGCGCTCACCGCGGTCGACGACGTCGACCTGCGGATCCACCGCGGCCAGACGACGGCGCTGGTGGGGGAGTCCGGGTCGGGCAAGAGCACGATCGGCATGTGCGCGCTGGGCCTGGCGCCCATCACCGCGGGACGCGTGCTCATCGACGGCGTCGACCTCCGCGGGGCCCGTCGCGCCGAGGCGCTGGCGGTGAAGAGGTCGGTCGGGGTCGTGTTCCAGAACTCCACGGCGGCCCTGGACCCCCGGATGAGCATCGGGGCGTCGATCGCCGAGCCGCTGCGCGCCCACACCGACCTGTCCTCGCGGGACCGCGAGGCGCGCGTCGGCGCCCTCCTGTCAGACGTCGAGCTCCCGGCATCCTGGGCCCGTCGTTTCCCCCACGAGCTCTCGGGCGGTCAGCGGCAGCGCGTCGCGATCGCCCGGGCCATCGCCCTCGAGCCCCGTCTGCTCGTGGCCGACGAGCCCACCTCGGCGCTCGACGTGTCGGTGCAGGCGACGGTGCTCGAGCTCCTGCGGCGTCTCCAGAAGGAGCTGCGGTTCGCCTGCCTCTTCATCAGCCATGACCTGGCGGTGGTCGACCAGCTGAGCGATCGCGTCGTCGTGCTGCGGCGCGGCCGGATCGTCGAGGAGGGCCCCCGCCGCGAGGTGCTCGCGGCGCCGCGCGAGGAGTACACGCGGGCGCTCATCGCGGCCGTGCCCGTGCCCGATCCGCGGGAGCAGGCCCGGCGCCGGTCGGCGGCCTGAGCGCCCGCCCGGTGCGCACGTGTGCGGCCCCGGCGTCGGCGGTCGCCGATAGCGTGGACTCATGGTCGGTTATCGCTACCTCGGAAACAGTGGATTCAAAATCTCGGAGATCACCCTCGGCAACTGGGTGACGCACGGCTCGCAGGTCGGCGACGACGCCGCCGTCAAGACGGTGCACGCGGCACTCGACGCGGGCATCACCACCTTCGACACGGCGGACACGTACGCCAACACCGCCGCTGAGACGGTGCTCGGCAAAGCGCTCGAGGGTCAGCGCCGCGAGTCGCTCGAGATCTTCACGAAGGTGTACTTTCCGACCGGCCCCGGGGGTCCGAACGACACCGGCCTGAGCCGCAAGCACATCATGGACTCCATCAACGGGTCGCTGAAGCGCCTCGGCACCGACTACGTCGACCTCTACCAGGCTCACCGCTTCGACTACGAGACCCCGCTCGAGGAGACGTTCCAGGCCTTCGCCGACCTCGTCCGCCAGGGCAAGGTGCTCTACATCGGCGTCTCGGAGTGGACCGCCGAGCAGCTGCGCGAAGGACACGCGCTCGCCAAGGACCTGGGCATCCAGCTCATCTCGAACCAGCCGCAGTACTCGATGCTGTGGCGCGTCATCGAGGGCAAGGTCGTCCCCACGAGCGAAGAGCTCGGGATCTCGCAGATCGTCTGGTCGCCGATGGCGCAGGGCGTGCTCAGCGGCAAGTACCTGCCCGGGCAGCCGGTTCCGGAGGGCTCGCGCGCGACCGACGAGAAGAGCGGCGCCAACTTCATCAAGCGCTTCCTTCGCGACGACGTCCTCGAGGCCGTGCAGAAGCTGAAGCCGATCGCCGAGGAGGCGGGCCTGTCGATGCCGCAGCTCGCGATCGCCTGGGTGCTGCAGAACCCGAACATCGCGGCCGCTCTCGTGGGCGCCTCGCGGCCGGAGCAGCTGGCGGACACGGTCAAGGCCTCGGGCGTGACGCTCGACGGCGACACCCTGGCCGCCATCGACGCGGCGCTGGGCGACGCGGTCTTCTCGGACGCCGAGAACACCTACGAGGTCTCTCCCAAGAAGCGCCTGGTCTGACCGCACGGACGAGCGGGTCGGGCGTGCGCGCCCGGCCCGCTTCTCCGTGCCCGGGCCGAGCCTCAGGCGCCGCTCAGGAGACGGCAGGGATCGCGTCGTACCCTGAGCGAATGTCCTTTTCCGCTCACCGGCCCGGCCGCTTCGGCTCCGACGGCCGCATCGAGTTAACGACGGACGAGGAACGCGAGCAGTACCTCGACGAATTCCTCGCCGCGCAGAACGCGGCGGAGCATCCCGCCGAGCCGCAGGATCACACCGCCGAGCCGTGGGGAGCCCCGCCGGCCGACGACGAGATCCTTCCCCTCGACCGCGCGCCGATGGAGACCGACCCCGCGTCCTCGCAGCTTGCGTCCGACCCGGTGGTCGAGGAGCAGCCCGCGTCCGACCCGGTGGTCGAGGAGCAGCCCGCGTCCGACCCGGCCGCCGAGGAACGCCCCCGGGAGCTCGACGCCGTCGCGCTCGCCGTCCCTGCGCCGGAGGAGCCCCGGCCCCCGCGTCTGCGCCGCGCCGATCCGCGACGCCCCAGCCTGTCGATGGTCCGCCGCATGGCCGTGCTCGGCGGCGCCGACAACGACGTCCTCGACGAGGTCCCGGAGGAGACGCCGCGGTTCGTCCAGATGTTCTTCGTGCTGTTCGGCACGGCACTCGTCTCGGCCCTGTCGATGATGTTCGCGCTGCTCACCGGCGTGCGCGTGGCGATCTGGCTCGCCGTCCCCCTCGCCATCGTGTGGGGCCTCATCATCTTCAACCTCGACCGCTTCCTCACCTCGACCATGCGGTCGACGAAGAACCTCGGCCGGCTCCTCGGCCTCGCCGTCCCCCGCGTCATCATGGCGGCGCTCATCGGCATCGTCGTCGCGGAGCCGCTGGTCCTGCAGATCTTCCAGAACGACATCACCCGCGAGGTCAACTCCACGAACGTGACGCAGGCGCTCACCGACCAGGACGCGATCCTGAACGGCCCCGAGAAGCAGGCGCTCGACGCGGCCAGCGCCCAGGTCAGCGCGCTCGAGAACCAGGC
This sequence comes from Actinomycetota bacterium, assembly GCA_016870695.1. Taxonomy (GTDB): domain Bacteria; phylum Actinomycetota; class Actinomycetes; order Actinomycetales; family Microbacteriaceae; genus Microbacterium. Next base: position 5,801 of record VGAV01000100.1, read on the forward strand.
GGCGACGGGCATCGTCGCCGGCACGTCGTCGACGTCCGCCGAGTCCGCCGCGGCCCAGCAGACCGTGGACCAGCTCACCCAGCAGCTCGCCGCCCAGCAGACCGTCATCGACCAGGCGCGCGCGGTGTACCAGTGCGAGCTCACGGGGCAGGGGGCCGGCACGGTGCCCGGCTGCACCGGGGTGGCCGGCGACGGCGCGAGCTCGGATGCCGCCCAGGCCCAGCTGCAGCAGGCGCAGTCGTCCTACGACGCGCTGTCGTCGCAGCTGCAGCAGGCCCAGCAGGCGCTCACTGCCGCCAACGCGGCGGGCACGGACGCCGCCGCGTCCTCGGCCGAGCAGAACAAGGCGCAGGCGCAGGATCAGCTGCCCGCGGCCCGCGCCCAGTACGACGCGGCGCTCGCCGCCTACAACGAGCGCACCTCGTCGGTCGCCGGCGGCAACGCGCAGGCCATGGGCCTGCTGTCGCAGATCACCGCGTTGGAGAGGCTCGGCGAGCGCGAGCCCGTCCTGAAGTGGGCGCACTGGCTGATCGCCGCGCTGTTCTTCATGATCGAACTGCTGCCCGTGCTCGTGAAGGTGCTCACCGGCTTCGGCGGACCGTCGCTGTACGAGCGGGCCGAGAAGATGCGCGGCCAGGTCGCCCTCGACCGCGTCACCGCACGGACGTTCCGCAAGCGGGCCGACATCATCACCGACGAGGCGACGCGGGTCCCGGCGGCGACGGCCTGATGGTCGCCTGGAGCGCGGGGCTCCTGCTGTACCGGCTGACGCCCGCCCCCGAGGTGCTCATCGCCCACATGGGCGGACCGTTCTGGGCGTCGAAGGACGCCGGCGCCTGGTCGGTCCCCAAGGGCGAGTTCGACCCGGACACCGAGAGCGCACGCGACGCCGCCCGCCGCGAGTTCGCGGAGGAGCTCGGCGTCGAGCCGCCGGCGGGGGAGTGGGCCGAGCTCGGCACCTACCCCACCTCGTCCGGCAAGAAGGTGGTCGTCTTCGTCGCCGACGGCTCCGGATTCACCGCCACCGACTTCGTCTACGGCGAGTTCGAGATGGAATGGCCGCCCCGCTCGGGGCGGACGGCCTCCTTCCCCGAGGTCGACAGGGCCGAATGGATGCCGCTGGACGTCGCCCGCGACCGCCTCGTGAAGGGTCAGCGGCCCGCTCTGGACGCGCTCGCCGCCGCCCTCGACCGCGCCTGACCCGGCGTGTCCCACTTTTTGCAGCGACGAGGCTTCGAATCTGCACGAGGGGGGACATGCCGGTCAGGCCGAAGGGCGACGGCGCCGGGTCGGGCGGGCGTCACGGCCGCAGGAGGACCTTGCCGATACGCGGCGACAGGCTCGTCGTGACCGCCTCGGCGATGTCGTCGAGGCCGAAGGTCGCCGCGACGGGCAGGGTCACGGTGCCGTCCCCGAGGTAGCGGGCGAGCTCGCCGAACAGGGCCGCGCGGGTCGTGGCATCCATCGTCTTGCTCACGACGCTGCCCCAGAACCCCTTCACGGTGGCCTGGCGGAAGATGATGTCACCGGCGGAGAGCTCGAGCGTGCCGGCGCCCATCGAGCCGAAGATCACCAGCGTGCCGTTCTCGGAGAGCAGCGACAGCACGTCGTTGCTGGCGGAGCCGCCGACCGAGTCGACGCCCGCCACGATGCGTGCGCCGTCCGCGAGGGCGAGCGCCCGGTCGCGCCAGCCGTCGTCGTCGGTGGAGACGATGTTCTCGATCCCCTGCTCCGCGAGCTCGGCGACGGCGCTCGCGCGACGCACAAGACCGATGACGTGGATGCCACGGGCACGGGCGATCTGCGCGACCATGCGGCCGACCGCGCCGTTCGCGGTGTTCTGGACGATCCAGTCGCCGGGGGCGAGGTCGAGGGAGTGGAGGAGGCTGATGGCGCTGAACGGCATGGCGACGAGCTGCGCGGCGACCTCGTCGGACAGGGCGTCCGCGACGGGGATGAGCGCCGCGGCCGGCGCGAGCACGAATTCGGCCCACACGCCGAAGGTCCCGCCGGTGGCGACGCGCTGGCCCACGGTCAGTCCTTCGACGCCGTCGCCGAGCGCGTCCACGACGCCGACCGCCTCGGTGCCGGCCCGCGCGGGGAGCTCGGGCTTGTAGCCGTAGGTGTCGCGGACGGTCC
>VGAV01000101.1 GCA_016870695.1 Actinomycetota bacterium
AACGACCACGAGCTGTGGGAGACCACGATGGATCCGGAGACCCGCACGCTCAAGCAGGTGACGATCGACGACGCGGCCTCCGCCGACGAGATCTTCTCGGTCCTCATGGGCGAGGACGTCGAGTCTCGCCGCGGCTTCATCCAGCGCAACGCCAAAGACGTGCGCTTCCTCGACATCTGACTCTCGCCGACTGATCACGAAACTGAGACTCCATGGCTGACGACACCCCCGGCGACGACGAGACCCGTCCCGAGACCGCGCACAATCACGGCAAGATCGACCAGGTCGATCTGCAGCTGGAGATGCAGCGGAGCTACCTCGACTACGCGATGAGCGTCATCGTGGGTCGCGCTCTGCCCGACGTCCGGGACGGCCTGAAGCCCGTCCACCGCCGCGTCATCTACGGCATGTACGACGGCGGCTTCCGTCCCGACAAGTCGTTCTCCAAGTGCGCCCGTGTCGTCGGCGAGGTCATGGGGCACTACCACCCCCACGGCGACGCGCCCATCTACGACGCTCTCGTCCGTCTCGTCCAGCCGTGGTCGCTGCGCTATCCCCTCGCGCTCGGTCAGGGCAACTTCGGCTCGCCCGGCAACCAGGGCGCCGCCGCCCCGCGCTACACCGAGACGAAGATGGCGAACCTCGCGCTCGAGATGGTGCGCGACATCGAAGAGGACACCGTCGACTTCGAGGACAACTACGACGGTCAGACGCAGGAGCCCGTCGTCCTGCCCTCGCGGTTCCCCAACCTCCTCGTCAACGGCTCCGTCGGCATCGCGGTGGGCATGGCGACGAACATCCCGCCGCACAACCTCCGCGAGGTCGCGGCCGGCGCGCTGTGGGCCCTGGAGAACCCGGATGCCACGCGTGACGAGCTCCTCGAGGCGCTCATGCAGCGCATCCCGGGGCCGGACTTCCCGACGGCCGCCCAGATCCTGGGCACCCGCGGCATCAAGGACGCGTACCGCACCGGTCGCGGCTCGATCACGATGCGCGCAGTCGTCAACATCGAGGAGATCCAGGGGCGCACCTGCCTCGTCATCACCGAGCTCCCGTACCAGGTCAACCCCGACAACGTCGCGGTCAAGATCGGCGACCTCGCCCGCGAGGGCAAGATCACCGGCATCGCGGACATCCGCGACGAGACCTCCGGCCGCACCGGCCAGCGACTCGTGGTGGTGCTCAAGCGCGACGCCGTCGCCAAGGTCGTGCTGAACAACCTGTACAAGCACACGCAGCTGCAGGAGAACTTCGGCGCCAACATGCTGGCGATCGTCGACGGCGTGCCGCGCACGCTGTCGCTGGACGGGTTCATCAGCCTGTGGATCGACCACCAGATCGAGGTCATCGTCCGCCGCACGCAGTACCGCCTGCGCAAGGCGGAGGAGCGGATGCACATCCTGCGCGGCCTCCTCAAGGCGCTCGACGCACTGGACGAGGTCATCGCGCTCATCCGCCGCTCGCCCACGCCCCAGGAGGCGAACGAGGGCCTGCAGAAGCTCCTCGACATCGACGACATCCAGGCGTCGGCGATCCTCGACATGCAGCTGCGCCGCCTCGCCGCCCTCGAGCGTCAGAAGATCATCGACGAGGCGAACGAGCTCGAGGCCCGCATCGCGGACTACAACGACATCCTGGCCACGCCCGCCCGGCAGCGGACGATCATCCGCGACGAGCTCGGCGCCATCACCGACAAGTTCGGCGACGACCGCCGCACCGAGATCCTGCACGGCTTCGACGGCGACGTCTCGGTCGAGGACCTCATCGCCGAAGAGGAGATGGTGGTCACCGTCACGCGCGACGGCTACATCAAGCGCACCCGCAGCGACAACTACCGCTCGCAGCACCGCGGCGGCAAGGGCGTCAAGGGCGCGCAGCTGCGCGCCGACGACGTCGTCGAGCACTTCTTCGTCACGACGACGCACCACTGGCTCCTGTTCTTCACGAACAAGGGCCGGGTGTACCGGTCCAAGGCCTACGAGGTGCCGGAGGCGGGGCGGGATGCCAAGGGCCAGCACGTCGCGAACCTCCTCGCCCTGCAGCCCGATGAGGAGATCGCGCAGATCCTCGACATCCGGGACTACAACGTCGCAACGTACCTCGTGCTCGCAACCCGCAGCGGCCTCGTCAAGAAGACGCGTCTCACGGAGTACGACACCAACCGCCAGGGCGGCGTGATCGCGATCAAGCTCCGCGGACAGGCCACCGACGAGGGCGACGAGACCGAGCAGGGCGCGGACGAGCTCGTCAGCGCGCTGCTGGTCGACGAGGGCGAGGACATCCTCCTCATCAGCCGCCTGGGGATGTCGCTGCGCTTCTCGGCGACCGACAACGCCCTGCGCCCGATGGGCCGGTCGACCTCGGGTGTGAAGGGCATGGACTTCCGCCCCGGCGACAGCCTCCTCTCGGCATCCGTCGCCAAGGACGACGAGTTCGTCTTCATCGTCACCGAGGGCGGCTACGCGAAGCGCACCGCGGTGACCGAGTATCGCATGCAGAACCGCGGCGGTCTGGGCATCAAGGTCGCGCGTCTGACGGACGATCGCGGCGTCCTCGCGGGCGGGATGATGGTGTCCGAGGGCGACGAGGTCCTCGTGGTTCTTGCCAGCGGCAAGGTGGTACGCTCTGCCGTGGCCGAGGTCCCTGCCAAGGGTCGCGACACCATGGGTGTCGTGTTCGCTCGTGCGGGAGGCGACGACAGGATCATCGCGATCGCGCGCAACACCGAGCGCAACCTGGCCGAGACGACGGAGACACCTGCTGACGCCGCCGCCACTCCCGCGGACGGCTCGGCCTCCTCCTCCGAGACCCCCGAGGAAAGTACTGACGCATGAGCACGGTAGCCGACAAACTCGCCAAGAAGTCGACGCACAAGACCCCGGCCAAGCAGGTCCGCCTGCGCCTGGTCTACATCGACTTCTGGTCGGCCGTGAAGCTGTCCTTCCTGGCGGCGGTGGCCCTGGCCATCGTGACCGTCGTGTCGTTCTTCCTCGTCTACCTCGTGGTCGAGGCGACGGGCCTGATCGGTCGCGTGGACGAGTTCTTCCAGACCCTCAGTGACGGTGGCGCGTCCATCCAGGACTTCGTCGGCCTGCCCCAGGTGATGGCCTTCGCGGCCATCGTCGCCATCCTGAACCTCGTCGTCACGACCGTCATGGGCGCCGTGGTGGCGGGGATCTACAACCTCGCGGTCAAGGTCACGGGCGGTCTGCTCGTGGGCTTCACGTCCAACTGACGTCGATTCGTCAAAACCTCGGGATTCAGGTAAAGTCTTCGAGGTTGACGACGAAAAGTCGTCGGCGAGACGGGGCTATAGCTCAGGCGGTTAGAGCGCTTCACTGATAATGAAGAGGTCCCAGGTTCAAGTCCTGGTAGCCCCACCCTTCTCCTCCCTCACGGGGCCTTAGCTCAGTTGGTAGAGCGCCTGCTTTGCAAGCAGGATGTCAGGAGTTCGAATCTCCTAGGCTCCACAGTCTCACCGGCCCCGGGCCTTCCCGGTCGCCGTTCCTCCGGCCTCGTCCGTCCTCGTGCTCCGTCTCAGGAGCCCGACGGATGCCGCCAGCAGCAGCGCCCCGCCGACGGCGAACGCCGCGCTCATTCCCCACTCCATCACCGCGAATGGGGGAGCGAAGGCGCAGATCCATCCGACGGCGACGGGACCGGTGGCCGCGGTCCTGCGCGGCCGGCCGATCCGCTCCACACGGACCAGCAGCACGGACAGGGCGAGGACGACGGCGAAGGTCGCGACGAAGAGGAGTGGCCGCGTCACCCACCACGTCTCGGAGGCCGGGGCGGGTGCCGCTCCCGGGATGAGCAGCAGCAGCCCGCTGAGCACGAGGATGACCGGCAGGTGCCACAGGTAGACGGTCATGAGGCGCGACCCGACGAGCCAGACGACCGTGCGGAGGGCGCGCGTGCGCATGAGCGTCGTCAACGGCGCCTTGATCAGCCGGAGCACGCACGCCTGGGCCACCCCCAGGACGACGAGCGGCAGCGTGGGCGGGTTGAGGTCGGCGAGGAGGTCGGGCGCGTACGGTCCCCAGGCCAGCAGGCCCGCCAGGACGACGGATGCCGCGACCGCGATCGCGATCAGGACGGACGGTCGCCGTCGGTCGAACCAGCCGTCGTGGTACCAGAAGCCGATCTGCTGCACGAGCGGCCAGACGAACAACAGATTGAGCAGCCCGACCTGCTCGATGCCGGTGGAGTAACGGGCGGCATCCACGAGGACGACCGCCGTCGTCAGCGCCAGGAGCGTCCTCCGCGGTGCGACGGCGTGCAGCCGGGCGAGGAGCGGCACCCCGGCCTGGCACAGCAGGTAGGCGGCGAGGAACCACAGGGGCATCCCCGCGCCGAGGGCGGCGGCGCCGACGATCGTCGGGTCGATCGGGAGGAGGGATGCCACCCCGAGCACGACCGCGAGGAGCACGAAGAGCGGCAGAGCGGGCTGAGCGAGCCGCAGCACCCGCGATCGGACGAAGCCGGCCGCATCGCCGCCCCTCGCCGTCCATGACGACCAGCCGGCGGCGGAGGCGAACCCGCCGACCACGAAGAAGAGGGGCATGATCTGCCCGAACCACGTGGCCGCGGCGAACCACGGTTGACTCTCGGCCGGCCGCGACGTGACGATACCGCCGTCCGGTCCGTATCCCACCCCGACCTGAAGGAGATGGACCACGACCACGAAGACGACGGCCGCGACGCGGGCGAGATCAAGGGTGAGATCGCGACGGGAAACGTCGGGCGTCGCGTCGGAGGAGAGGGTGACCATCGGCCCATGATGGGGTGCCGCCGGGACGGCTTCTCTCACCCGCCGGGCGGATAGACCTCAGCGAAGGGTGAGCTCGGTGGTGATGTCGGCCACCGTGGCGTCGTAGGCCGCGATCAGCTCGTCGGCCTCGACGAACAGGCTGTACCCGTGCGCGCCCGCTCCCATGGCGATTCTCCGCCCGACGATGCGCTCGTCGGCATACACCGGCCACGCCATGGAGCTGCCGATGGGGACGATCGTCCCGCGCTCGTAGCCGGTGGCCGCGAGAGCCACCTCGGGCTCGGGCAGCCGGAGCTTGTTCACCCCCACGATCGCCCGCAGCTTGGGCCAGGAGATCGCGCGATCACCCGGTACCAAGGCGAAGAGGAACGTGTCGTCGGAGCGCTTGACCACGAGCGTCTTCACCAGCGCGTCGGGGCCGATGCCGAGGAGCTCGGCCGCCTGGTGAAGGCTGCCCGCCTCGGGCCGTTCACGCAGATCGACAGAGAGGCCGCGCTCGCGCGCGGCCTCTCGGACTCGTTCGGTGGGATCGCTCACGCGTCGGGTGCGCGCAGCGGGTCGTCCGCCACCCACAGCTCGTCGTCGGCACGGAGCGTCTGCCATGCGGCGTACGCGACGCCCGCTGCGGCGACGACACCGAGGACGATGGCGATGACGCCGCCGGCGCCGATGCCCGAGCTCTGCTTCGGGAGCTTGGCGGCCAGGCGCTTGGTGGTCTTCTTGCCGTACTTCTCGGCACGCTTGGCGTACTTCTTGGTGTCGAGCTCGCCGAAGCCCTTGCCCTTCGCGAGGCGGTCGCGCGTGTCGTGCGCGGCATCCCAGACGGACATGGCGCCGCCGACGACGGCACCGGCCGCAGGGACCACCTTGTCGCTGAGCAGGCGGTTGCTGAACTTCACGCTCTTGTCGACGTACGGGGCGGCGTACTTGCCGTACCCGTCCTGGACGGCGGGAACCAGGTCTTCCTTGCTGTAGCGAGCAATCTGGTGGCCGGCTTCGCGAGCCACCTTTCCGCTCTCGCCGAGCAGCACCTGCTGCGACTCCCACACCTTCGCGGCGTGCTTCTGGAGCTTGCGCAGTTCCTTCTTGCTCTTGCGGCTGAGGCTCACGACTCATCCTCCCTATCGATGGGATGTACGCCTGTCATCTTGCCAGAACGACCGCCCCCGCCCGCGGACCCTTGCAGATAACTCTGAGAGAATGTAGCCATGGCCACTCACTCCGCCGTCGCGACCCTGCACACCAACCACGGCGACATCGTCGTCAACCTGTTCGGCGATCACGCGCCGCGCACCGTCCGCAACTTCGTCGGCCTCGCCGACGGCTCGCAGGAGTGGACCGACCCGGCCACCGGCGAGAAGGGGCGGGGCCCGCTCTACTCGAACGTCGTCTTCCACCGCATCATCCCCGGCTTCATGATCCAGGGCGGCGACCCCCTGGGCCAGGGCGTCGGCGGTCCCGGCTACACGTTCAATGACGAGATCCACCCCGAGCTCGACTTCTCGGCCCCGTACAAGCTCGCCATGGCCAACGCCGGCCTGCGCCGCAACGCCATCACCGGTCAGCCCGAGGGCACCAACGGCTCGCAGTTCTTCATCACCACCGACCCGACCCCGTGGCTGCAGGGCAAGCACACGATCTTCGGCGAGGTGGCCGACGACGACTCGAAGGCCGTCGTCGACGCGATCAGCAAGGTCCGGACCGCCGCGGGCGACCGACCCATCGAGCCCGTCGTGCTCGAGTCGGTCGACGTCGTGACGGTCTGACCCCCGCCGACGGTGTCCACCAGCGAGGAGTTCCGTCGCAACAGCGAGAACTTCTGTTACCGGCATCCTGACCGGCAGAGCTTCGTGCTGTGCCAGCGCTGCCTGCGGACGGTCTGCTCCGAGTGCCGCACTCCCGCGGCTGTCGGCGTCATCTGTCCCGAGTGCATGGCGCAGCAGCGTGCGGCCGAGACGCCCGCGCAGAAGAAGGCGCAGCGCCGGTGGGCATCGTCACGGCCGGTCGCGCTGGTGGCATCCGGTCGTCCGAAGGTCACGCTGGCCATCGTCGCCGTCACGGGTCTGGCGTACATCATCGGTCTGATCCCCGGTGTGGGCTCGCTGCTCACGCAGCTGCTCGCGTTCAACAGCGTCTACCTGCTGCCGCAGGTGGGTCTGCAGCCGTGGCGGCTCCTGACGGTGGGTCTCGTCCACGCCGGGTTCTTCCACGTGGGCCTGAACATGCTGGCCCTGTGGTTCATCGGCCGGAACCTGGAGCCGATGCTCGGCCGCGGGCGCTTCCTCGCGCTCTACCTGCTCGGTCTGCTCGGAGGCTCCGTGGCGGTGGCCCTGCTGGCGCCCGGCACCTGGGTCGTCGGCGCGTCGGGTGCGATCTTCGCCCTCTTCGGGGCGCTGCTCGTGATCGGGCGGCACATCGGTGCCGACATCCGGCTCATCGCAATCATCATCGGCATCAACTTCGCGCTGCCGTTCGTCCTGGCGCTGGTCAACTCCATCGGCACCGGCGACTTCATCGGCGCGCTGAACAACGTCGGCGTCTCGTGGCAGGCCCACCTGGGCGGGCTGGCGACGGGCGCGATCGTCGGTCTGATCTATGCCCGGACGCGACTTCAGCGTCAGAAGCCCGTGCAGATCGGCCTGCTGATCGCGGTGGGCGTCGCGCTGCTCGCCGCCCTCGCGATCCCTGCCGTGGTCTACTTCAGCTGAAAGTTATCCACAGGCTCATCCACAGGTGGGGATGAATCACATCCGTGTAATTCGTTCCCCACCGAGCGGGTGTCAGCGCCAGCGGGTCGTCATCAGGAATCCGACGAACGCGATGCCGAACCCGATGACGAGGTTCCAGGCACCGATCCCCGGCACGGGGAACTGCGAGTTGCTGAGGTAGAAGACGAGCACCCAGACGAGGCCGATCAGCATGAGGCCGATCATGATCGGTAGGAACCACACCGGGTTCGGGGCCGAGTTGCCCTCGTTGCGCTCGACGATCGGGTCTTCGTCGTTGCCTGTACGAGCCATGCGCACAGTCTAATGCTCAGGTCCCGCCGTCCCCACG
>VGAV01000102.1 GCA_016870695.1 Actinomycetota bacterium
GCGTGCGCGGGCGCGGAATGGCGGTGTTCTGGCATCCTGTGTCTGTCATGCCAGACAGTCCGCGCCCCCAGGTGCCCGCCGCCGATCAGACGCTGCGGATCCTCTCGCTGCTCGCGCGGCAGCCGGGACCCGTCGCGGCGCAGACGATCGCGTCCGCGCTGGAGATCCCCCGGTCCAGCACGTATCACCTGCTCGCGACGCTGGAGCAGCACGGGTATGTCGTGCATCTGCCGGGCGATCGCCGCTGGGGACTGGGCACCGCGGCGTTCGAGCTCGGCGGCGGGTACGCGCGTCAGCAGCCCCTCGCGCGGCTGGGACGTCCACTGGTCGCCGCCCTGTCGGACCGCGTCGGGGAGTCCGCGCACCTCGCCGTGCTGGCCGGGCGCGACGTGCTGTACATCGTCGAGGAGCGCGCGCCCCGGCGTCCCGCACTGGTGACCGACGTGGGCGTCCGACTCCCCGCCCACCTGACCGCCACGGGGGTGGCGATGCTGGCGGCCCTCCCGCGCGAGCAGGTGCGGGCGTCGTTCCCGGATGCCACGGCCTTCACTCAGCGTCACGGTCGGGGGCCCGCGAGCCCGCGGGCCCTCCGCGATCTGCTGCGCGAGGTCCGCGCGACCGGGTACGCGGTCGAGGACGGGGAGGTCACCCCCGGCTTCCGCTCCGTCGCCGCGGCCGTGCGGGATCACGCGGGGTGGCCGGCCGCCGCGATCGCGGTGACGTGGCCGGCGGATGCCGTGCGCGCCGACCCGGAGCGTTTCGCCACCGCCGCGACGGCCTCGGCCGCCGAGCTGTCCCGCCGCATCGGCCGCCCCGCCTGAGGTGCCGTCCCGTCAGCGGACGACGAGGCGCGGCTCGACCAGGACGTGGGCGGCACCCGCGGTCGCGGCGCGCGGGGCGACGACCGTCCCGTTCTCGCCCATCAGCAGATCGAGGGCTCCGGATGCCACCCGCTCCGGCAACTGCTCCACGCTCGAGATCCCGAGCGCCTCGACCGCCGGCGTGTTGTCGAAGCCCACGATGGGCAGTCCCTCCCGCCCGGCGAGCGACACGGCGAGGTGCGCGCCGATGGCGAGGGAGTCGCTCGCGCAGACGATCGCGTCGACGTCCGCGTCGCGGGCGAGCCCGGCCGCGACGACGTCGCGCGCGGCGGCGACGTTCTCCTCGATGGTCCACCGCACCCCGGCCGCTCCGGCGTCCGCGACCGCCTCGCGCCAGCCGCGCTCGCGCTCGTCGCCGGTGCCCGAGCCCGCCGGCCAGCCGAGGAAGGCCACGCGTCCGGATCCGAGCCCGAGCACGTGACGCGTCGCCGCGCGGGTCCCCGCCGCACCGTCCACGTCGACCCACAGGTGCGCGGGCGCCTCGACGTCGTCCTCGCCCCACGGTCGCCCGAACGAGACGAACGGCAGACCCCGCTGCGTGAGCCAGCCCGTGCGGGGGTCGCCGTGGAACGTGCCCGTGACGACGACGGCATCCACCTCCCCTCCCTCGAGCAGGTCGCCGAGGCGGGCGATCTCCTCCTCGGGGGTGCGGGCGGCGTAGAGCACGACCCGCATGTCGCGGTCGCCGGCGCGCTCGGTGAGGGCGTGCACGAAGCGGTCGAGCACGACGCCGGAGATCCCGCCGGCGTAGGGGTCGAGGTGGATGCCGATGGTCGAGCTGCGGCGCGTCCGGAGTCGGCGCGCGGCGGCGTGGGGACGGTATCCGAGGTCGGCGATGGCCTGCTCCACGCGCATCCGCGTGGCCTCCCGCACGATGTCGGGGCTGTTGACGACGTTGGACACCGTCTGCCGGGAGACGCCGGCGACCCGGGCGACGTCGTCGACGGTGGGGGCCTTGACCATGCGCGCGTCCTCCCTCGGGTCGACGGTCATTGTAGGCGGGGGACCGCCTTGACATCCGGGGCTCGGTGTTCGTACTCTCACCGTATCGCTATTTGAACGTTCAAACCGCGACCCTCCGACGTCACACGGAGGGGTGTATGCCTCATCGAAGGAGAGAGACACATGACACGGCACATCGCGCGCACCTGGCTCGGAGCCGGCGCGCTTCTGGCCACCGGCGCCCTCACCCTCACCGCGTGCGGGTCGGGCTTCGACGACTCCGGCAGCGGCGAGGCGAGCGGCAGCGGCTCCCTCAGCGTCCTGATCGGCTCCTCCGGCGACGCCGAGACGCAGGCGGTCGAGGAGGCCGTCGCCGCGTGGAGCGAGGAGTCCGGCGTCGACGCGCAGGTCCAGGTCGCCAACGACCTCCCGCAGCAGCTGTCGCAGGGCTTCGCAGCCGGCTCGCCGCCGGACCTGTTCTACCTCGCCCCCGAGGCCCTCGCCGGCTACGCCGAGAACGGCTTCATCGCCCCGTACGGCGACGACCTCGCCAACAAGGACGACTTCTACCCGTCCCTCGTCGAGAACTTCACCGTCGACGGCTCCTTCTTCTGCGCCCCGAAGGACTTCTCCACGCTGGCGCTCATCATCAACAGCGACCTGTGGGCGGCGGCCGGACTCACGGATGCCGACATCCCGACGACCTGGGACGAGCTGGCATCCGTCGCCCAGCGCCTCACCACCGACGGCCAGGTCGGCCTCGCCTTCGGCGCCGAGTACCAGCGCCTGGGCGTGTTCATGGCGCAGGCCGGCGGCGGCCTCCTCACCGACGGCGCGGCCACGGCCGACAGCGCCGAGAACGTGGAGGCGCTGCAGTACGTCAAGACCAACCTCGAGAACGGCAGCTTCGCCTTCGCCGCCGACATCGGCGCGGGCTGGGGCGGCGAGGCGTTCGGTACCCAGGCGGCGGCCATGACCATCGAGGGCAACTGGATCACCGGCGCCCTGACCGCCGACTACCCCGACGTGAACTACGTCGTCGCCGAGCTCCCCGAGGGTCCCGGCGGCAAGGGCACGCTCCAGTTCACCAACTGCTGGGGCCTGGCCGCGGACAGCGCGAACCAGGAGGACGCCCGCGCCCTCGTCGAGTACCTGACCGGCACCGACCAGCAGCTGGCGTTCTCGGAGGCGTTCGGCCCCATGCCGTCCATCCAGTCCGCCGCCGACGCCTGGACCGAGGCCAACCCCGACCTGTCGGCGTTCCTCGCCGGCGCCGACTACGCGCAGTTCCCGCCGAACCTCGCCGGCGCTGCCGACGTGATCACGGACTTCAACGCGCAGATCGAGTCGCTGCGCAGCGGCGACCCGCAGTCGATCCTGACGGGCGTGCAGTCCAACCTCGAGGCGATCGTCCCGTAAGCGGACCATCATGAGCGCTCTCACCTCCGCGCCCCGTCGCGCCGGCTCCCCCTCTGCGGGGATCCGGCGCGGCGAGGCCGCCGCCGGCTGGCTGTTCACCGCCCCCGTGCTGATCATCCTCGGGATCTTCCTGCTCGTCCCCGTTCTGATGGCGCTGTGGGTCAGCTTCTCGGACTGGACCGGTCGCGGGAGCCCCTTCTCCTCGAACGTGAACTTCGTCGGGCTCGACAACTACGCCGCCGTCACCACCGGCGGGGGTCTCGCCGAGCGCGACTTCGGCACCGCGCTGCGCAACAACGCCTGGTACGTCCTGCTGGTGGTGCCCCTGCAGACCGCCCTCTCGCTCTTCCTCGCCGTCCTCGTCAACCGCGCGGTGCTGCGCGGACGCGGGTTCTTCCGCACCGCGTTCTACTTCCCCTCGGTCACGAGCTCCGTCGCCATCACGGTCCTCTGGCTGTTCCTCTTCTCCACGTCCGGCGCGGTCAACGAGGTGCTGTCGTGGCTGGGAGTGAACGGGCCGAACTGGTTCAACGACCCCTCCGGGGTGGTCCACAACCTGCTGGGCACCGTCGGCGTCACCACCGGTCCGGCCGCCCTCACCGGCAACACCTTCCTGGGCGTCTCGTGGTGGGACTGGCTCGCCGGCCCCTCCGTCGCGATGTCGGCCTTCGTCCTGATGGCGGTCTTCACGACGTCCGGGACGTTCATGCTGCTCTTCATCGCCGGCCTGCAGAACATCGGCGGCGACGTGATGGAGGCCGCGATGATGGACGGCGCCAACGGGTGGCAGCGCTTCTGGCGGGTGACCCTGCCGCAGCTGAAGCCGGTGCTGTTCACCGTGCTGACGCTGGGCCTCATCGGCACCTGGCAGGTGTTCGACCAGATCTACACCGGCACGCAGGGCGGACCCGGCAAGACCACGCTCACCCCCGCCTATCTCAGCTACTCGTCCGCGTTCCTCTCCCAGCAGTGGGGCCAGGGCGCCGCCATCGCCTTCGTGCTCTTCGTGATCATCGTCGCCCTGACGATCCTGCAGCGCTGGGTGCTGCGCGACCGCCCCGTCTCGCGTCGCCGCGCGCGGCAGTACGAGGTCCGGGGCACGAACGGAGGCGCACGATGACCGCCACGGCATCCCCGCAGACCACCGTCCTGGCCGAGCAGGTCGTGGACGGACCCCGCCGCGCACCTCGGAAGCACCGGATGCCGGCCAAGACTCTGCGCTGGCAGATCGCGCTGTACGCGCTGCTGTGCGTGCTCGCGCTCATCTACATCTATCCCTTCCTCGTGCAGGTGGCGACGTCCTTCAAGACGGACGCCTCGGCGGCGGCGGACCCGGTCTCCCTCGTGCCGCAGCCGTTCTCGGTCGCCGCCTACGAGCGGCTGTTCCTCAACTCGGACTTCCCCGTCTGGTTCGCGAACTCCGCGATCGTGACGGTGTTCGTCACGATCGGACGCGTGTTCTTCGCCTCGCTCGCCGGATACGCGCTCGCGCGCCTGCGGTTCCGCGGAAGGAGCGTCATCTTCGCGGCGCTCGTCGCCGTCATGGCCGTCCCGGCGGTGGTGCTGCTGATCCCCAAGTTCCTCGTCATCAACCAGCTCGGCATCTACGACTCCTACGCGGGCATGATCCTGCCGCTGCTCGTCGACGCGGCCGGCGTGTTCATCATGAAGAACTTCTTCGAGTCCGTCCCGCCGTCGGTGGAGGAGCAGGCTCGTGTCGACGGTGCGGGGACGTTCCGGGTGTTCTGGTCCGTCGTCCTGCCGATGGCGCGGCCGGCCCTCATCACGATCGTCATCCTGTCGTTCCAGGGGTCGTGGAACGAGCTCAGCCACTTCGTCATCGCCTCGCAGTCGCCCGAGCTCACCACGCTGACCAAGGGCGTCGCCTCCCTGGCCAGCGGACAGCTGAGCCAGGGCAGCCAGTTCCCGATCAAGCTCGCCGCGGCGGCCATCATGACCATCCCCGTCGCCGTGATGTTCTTCATCTTCCAGCGGCGCATCATGAACGCCAGCGAGGGAGCCGTCAAGGAATGACACCGCTTTCCCGTCCCGCCCCGACCGTCCCCCGAGGAGCCTCCGCCGCATGACCACCGCACCCGCCGTCTCGTCCGTCGAGACCGCCTCCGACCCCGCTCCCCTGCAGCCCCTGCTGAACGACGCCGTCATCGTCCTCCGCGCCCCGACGCAGGTCTGGTCCGATCACACGGGCGACATCGGCTCCGCGGCCGTCCACGGGGTGTACCACGGTGACGTCCGTCACGTGCGGGCGATGGCCCTCTCGTGCGACGGGTCGGCCGTCGAATGGATCTCCGCCGCCCCCGACGGCCCCTCCCGCATCGTCTTCGGCGGTCTGCTGCGCGGCCTCGACGACCCCACCCCCGACCCGAAGCTGCGGCTGCTGCGCGACCGCCGCGTCGCCGACGGCCGCGTCAGCGAGACGTGGACGCTGCGCTCCCGCGTCGCCGAGCCCGTGTCGACGACCCTCCGCCTGACGCTCACCCCCGAGTTCGCGCAGCTCCACGAGGTGAAGTCCGGGCACGCGCGCCCCCGCCCCGCCGCGTCCGACGCGGGGAACGACATGATCCGCCTCGACGCCGGCGCGCAGGGCCTCGAGCTCGTCGCGCCGCGCGGGCGGGTGGCATCCGGAACCGACGGGATCGAGGTGAGCTGGGACGTCGACGTCCCCGCGTTCGGCACCGCGGAGATCGGCTTCACCCTGACGCTCCACGACGACGCCCTCGTCGTGGGCGGCGCCACCGCCGCCCCGCGGTGGGATGCCGCCGCCGTCGCCGCCGCAGCCCCCGATCCCCGCCTCGCGCGGTGGCTCGAGCGGGCGCTCGGGGATCTCGACGCGCTGCGTCTCGTCCTGCCCGAGGACCCGCGCGACGAGTTCTTCGCCGCCGGGGCGCCGTGGTTCTTCACCCTCTTCGGCCGCGACTCGCTCTGGGCCGCGCGGCTCGCCCTGCCCCTGGACCGTGAGATCGCGGCATCCACTCTCCGCGTGCTCGCCCGACTTCAGGCGACCGAGGACGACGCGCAGACCGCCCAGGAGCCCGGCAAGATCCTGCACGAGCTGCGGGCGTCGGCCCTGGAGATCCCGGGCGAGGGCATCGTGCTGCCGCCGAAGTACTACGGCAGCGTCGACTCGACCCCCCTGTGGATCTGCCTGCTCGCCGACGCCTGGCGTGCCGGCATGCCGGACGAGGAGGTCCGCGAGCTCCTCCCCGCGCTCCGCGCCGCCCTCGGCTGGATCCGCGACAGCGGCGACAGCGACGGCGACGGCTTCCTCGACTACATCGACCGCCTCGGCACCGGCCTGGCGAACCAGGGCTGGAAGGACTCCGGCGACTCCATCCAATGGCGCGACGGCCGCCTCGCCCACGGACCGATCGCCCTGTGTGAGGTGCAGGCGTACGCCTACGAGGCCGCCCTGTCCGGCGCGGACCTGCTCGAGCGGTTCGGAGATGCGGCGGATGCCACCGAGGCGGCGACCTGGCGCGATTGGGCGGCCGATCTGCGCGGGCGCTTCGCCGCCGCGTACTGGGTGGAGACGCCCGAGGGGCGCTACCCCGCCGTGGCGCTGGACCGGGACAAGCGCCCGGTCGACACGCTCACCAGCAACATCGGGCACCTGATCGGTACGGGGATCCTGTCCGCCGACGACGAGGCGCACGTCGCGACGCTGCTCCTCGACCCGTCGATGTCGAGCGGGTACGGCATCCGCACGATGTCCACCGGCGCCGCGGGATACTGGCCGCTGTCGTACCACGGGGGCAGCGTGTGGGTGCACGACACCGCCATCGCCGTCCACGGCATGCTGCGCGCGGGCCTGGACGCTCCGGCCCGCCAGGTGGTCGAGGGACTCCTGGATGCCGCCGAGGGCTTCGCCTTCCGCGTGCCCGAGCTGCACTCCGGCGACCCCCGCGCGCAGTCGTCCGTGCCCACGTCGTACCCGGCCGCCTGCCGGCCGCAGGCGTGGTCGGCCGCGGCCGCCGTGGTGTGCCTGACGGCGCTGAAGTCCGGCACGCGGTCCTGACGCGCGGGCGTGGTCGGCTCGCGCGCCGTCGACGCTGTTCGCGAGTGGCCCCGGGGCGCCGCAGATGGCCCCGGGGCCACTCGCGCGCGCCGACACGACGCGTCAGAATGGAAGATGGATGCCGCAACGCCGCGGCACCGCCGCAGAGCCGCCCACAAGGCGGCCGAACACGAGGATCGCGATGACCAACGCCCTGCCCCTGCCCGATTTCTCCCACGAGCGCGTGGAGGTGATCACGGGACGACGCAGCGGTCTGTTCATCGCCGTCGCCCTCCACTCCTCGGTGCTCGGCTCCGCCCTCGGCGGTGCCCGTCTGTGGACCTATCCCACCTGGAGCGACGCCCTCGGCGACGCACTGCGGCTGTCTGCGGCGATGACGTTGAAGAACGCCGCCGCGGGGCTCGACGCGGGCGGCGGGAAGGCCGTCATCGGGCTGCCCCTCGGCACCGAGCTGGATGCCGACCGTCGTCGCGCCGCGTTCCTCGATCTCGGCGACGCC
>VGAV01000103.1 GCA_016870695.1 Actinomycetota bacterium
CCGCCTCGACGCCGACGCCCTCTGTCTCGCAGAGCTCCTGGACGTACTCGAGCATGGCGGCGGGCGGCACGAGCCGGAACGGGTAGTGGTGGGTGCGCGAGCGGATGGTGCCGAGCACCTTCTCGGGCTCGGTCGTCGCGAAGATGAACTTGACGTGCGCGGGCGGTTCCTCGACGAGCTTGAGCAGGGCGTTGAACCCCTGCTGCGTCACCATGTGCGCCTCGTCGAGGATGAAGATCTTGAAGCGGTCGCGGGCCGGGGCGAAGATGGCACGCTCGCGCAGGTCGCGGGCGTCGTCGACGCCGTTGTGGCTGGCCGCGTCGATCTCGACCACGTCGAGGGACCCGCCGCCGCCGCGACCGAGCTCGACGCAGCTGTCGCACGTGCCGCAGGGCGTGTCGGTGGGGCCGGCGGCGCAGTTGAGGCAGCGGGCGAGGATGCGGGCGGAGGTGGTCTTGCCGCAGCCGCGCGGACCCGAGAAGAGGTACGCGTGGCCGACGCGATCACCGCGGAGGGCGGTCATGAGCGGTTCGGTCACCTGGGACTGCCCGATCATCTCGCCGAACGCCTGCGGGCGGTAGCGGCGGTACAGAGCGGTCGTCACCCGAACAGCCTACGGCGTGCCACCGACATCGCGTCTCCGACCGCGGGGCCGGGGCCGGGCGGCATCCCTCCCCCTCCCCCGCGGGCGCCGCCGCGCCCCGCATCCGCGACAGGCGATGCGCCGGAGACAGGCGCCCCCGCGCCGGATCCGCCTGCCCCGCGCGCGCCGCCTGCCCTGGGCGCGACGCCTGCCCCGGACGCACCGCCCGCCCCGGACGCCCGCCGCCGGACACGCGAACGCGGCGGCACCCGAAGGCACCGCCGCGTTCGCGAGGAGAGACGGATCAGACGTCGAGGCCGACCGCGAGCGGCTGCTCCTCGTCGGTGACGATGGGGATCGCGGCGGTGACGATGGGCACCGACGCCGAGAGGAGCGTGCCGTCCTCGCGGACCGAGCCCTCGAGCTGACGGATCGACGGGCGTCCCGGACGGACCGGCCCCTGCCCGTGCAGCGTGACGCGGACGGTCTCGCCCGGGGCGACGACGTACTCGGCGCCCCGCACCGCGAACTCGACCGGTCCGCCCTCGCCGCCGGCCGCGACGGTCATCGCGGTCGCGGTGACCGTGATGTCGAGACGGGTGCCGTGCCAGTGCAGCACGTACGCCAGCTCGGGCCAGTCGACGGGCAGGCGCGGGTCGAAGGTGAGACGTCCGAAGTGGTCGCGCATGCCGCCGAAGCCGCTGACGAGCGCCGTCCACACCCCGCCCGCCGAGGCGACGTGCACGCCGTCCGCCGCGTTGTGGTGCAGGTCGCCGAGGTCCACGAACGCCGCCTGACGGAAGTACTCCAGCGCGAGGTCCTGGTACCCCACCTCCGCGGCGAGGATCGACTGCACGACCGCCGACAGCGTGGAGTCGCCGGTGGTCAGCGGGTCGTAGTACTCGAAGTCCGCGAGCTTCTCGGCATCCGTGAAGTGGTTGCCCTGCAGGAACAGCGCGAGCACGACGTCGGCCTGCTTGAGCACCTGGTACCGGTAGATGACCAGCGGGTGGAAGTGCAGCAGCAGCGGGCGCTGGTCGGGCGGGGTGTTCTCGAGGTCCCAGATCTCGCGCTCGAGGAACACCGCGTCCTGCGGGTGGATGTTCAGGGCGGGGCTGAACGGGATGTGCATGGCCTCGGCCGCGTGGTCCCAGCGCTCCGGCTCGGACGGGTCGAGGTTCATCCGCTGCACCATGCGGCCGTACGCCTCGGGGTCGTTCTCGGCCAGGTCGCGTACCGTGCGCGCGGCGAACCGGAGGTTGAACCGCGCCATGACGTTCGTGAACAGGTTGTCGTTGACGACGGTCGTGTACTCGTCCGGACCCGTGACGCCGTGGATGTGGAACGAGTCGCGCTCGCCGTCCTCGCCGGCGTCGCTGGAGCGCCAGAAGCCCAGCGTCGACCAGAGACGGGCGGTGTCGATCGCGATGTCCACGCCCTCGCCGGCGAGGAACTCCTCGTCGCCGGTGGCCCGCACGTACTTGGCCAGGGCGAAGGCGACGTCGGCGTTGATGTGGTACTGCGCGGTGCCGGCGGCGTAATAGGCCGAGGCCTCCTCGCCGTTGATGGTCCGCCACGGGAACAGCGCGCCGGCCTCGTTGAGCTGGTGCGCGCGCTTGCGCGCGGCGGGCAGCATGAGCGACCGCATGCGCAGCGCGTTCCGCGCCCAGAGCGGCGTCGTGTAGGCGAGGAACGGGAGGACGTAGACCTCGGTGTCCCAGAAGTAGTGGCCGCTGTAGCCGGACCCGGTGACGCCCTTGGCCGGCACGCCCTGGCCGTCGGCGCGGGCGGCCGCCTGCGCGAGCTGGAACAGGCACCAGCGCGTGGCCTGCTGCAGGTCCGGGTGGCCGCCGATGCGGACGTCCGAGCGGTCCCAGAACGCGGCATACCAGTCGATCTGGCGCGTCACGAGCTCCTCGACGCCGAGGTCGCGGGCCCGGTCGAGGGTGCGGCGGCAGCGGTCGATGAGCTCGCCCGCGGGCACGCCGCGCGAAGTGTGGTAGCTCGTCAGCTTGGTGATCGTCGTGGGGACCCCGGCGCGCGCCTCGACGCGGAAGACGTTCTTGGCGATGTCGGGCTCGACGAGGTGCCGCGCGGTGTACGGGTTGTCGGTGTCGACGAGGTGGTCCGCCGCGACCGCGAGGGTCATCTGCGACTGCGAGACCTTGTAGCTGAGCACGGACCGGTCGCCGTCCTGCCAGTACTCCTGCGGCTGCAGCACCCGGTCGGTGAGCTTCTCGGTCTTGCGGGGGTCGAAGTCGGACCCCTTGGATGCCATCGGCGACCCGCCGTAGATCCCCTCGCCGTCCTGCCGGTTGAGCAGCTGACTGCTGACGGTGACCGGCGCGTCGGAGTTGAGGACCGTGACGGTCAGGCGCAGCACGGCGAGGTGCTTCTCGTCGAACGAGACGAACCGCTCGTCCTCGATGCGCACGTGCTTGCCCGACGGGGTGACCCACAGCAGGTTCCGGCGCAGGATGCCCTGGCGCATGTCGAGCACGCGCTCGTACTCGCGGACGTCGGCGACATCGAGCGACAGCGGCTCGTCGTCGACGTAGACGCGCATCACCTTGGCATCCGGCGCGTTGATGATGGTCTGCCCGACCTCGGCGAACCCGTACGCCTGCTCCGCGTGACGGATGGGGAACGTCTCGTGGAAGCCGTTGATGAACGTGCCCTGCTCGTGGGCGAAACGTCCCTCGGGGTAGTTGCCGCGCAACCCGAGGTAGCCGTTGCCGACGGAGAAGAGGGTCTCGGTCACGCCGACGTCGTCGACGTTGAAGCGGGTCTCGACGAGACGCCACTCGTCGACGGGGAAACGATCGCGGTCGATCATTCGGGGCCTTCCGGAAAGGGGGCTGTCGCTTCGGGTGCGACGGCTCAGTCTACGAACGCGGCGAGGTCGTCGACGACCACGGTCGCCCCTGCACCGCGAAGGTCGTCGGCCCCCGCGCCGCGGTCCACGCCGACGACGATGCCGAAGCCCGCCGCGACGGCGGACTGCACGCCGCTGAGAGCGTCCTCGACGGCGACGGAGCCGGCCGGGTCGACCCCCACCATGCGGGCGGCCTCGGCGAAGACATCGGGGGCGGGCTTGGAGGCGAGATGGTCGCGTTCGGCGACGACGCCGTCCATGATCACGTCGAAGCGGTCGCGGAGACCGGCGGCCTCGAGCACCTCGACGGCGTTCTTGGAACTGGAGACGACAGCGGTCGGCACGCCGGCCTCGGCCAGCACGTCCAGCAGAGCCACGGATCCGGGGTAGGGCGTGATGCCCTCCGCGCGGAGGATGCGCGAGAAGACCGCGTTCTTCCGGTTGCCGACGCCGCAGACGGTGTCCGCGGACGGGTCGTCGGACGGGTCGCCCCACGGCACTTCGACGTCGCGGCTGCGCAGCAGGCTGGCGACGCCGTCGTAGCGCTTCTTGCCGTCGACGTACTCGAAGTAGTCGCGGTCCGTGTAGGGCGGGGCGATGTCCCACTGCGCGAAGAGCTCGTCGAACATCTCCTTCCACGCGCGCATGTGCACGTCGGCCGTCGGCGTGAGGACGCCGTCGAGGTCGAAGAGCACGGCGTCGACGGTGCGGAGGTCGGGCAGGTCGGGGGTGTCGGTCATGACGGGCTCCAAACGGGGCGGACGGCGGTCACGGGCGCCCCCCGGCGCCGCCCGTCCAGGCTAGCGGTCGGCGCCCCGGCCGGGGCGACGGCGCACGGCCCGGCGACGGGGGCGCGGGGCGGGTCAGCGCGCGACGGACAGCGTCTGACGGGCGATCTCCAGCTCCTCGTTGGTCGGCACGACGAGGACCTCGACGCGCGACGCGTCCGTCGAGATACGACGGATGCCGCGCTCCCGGGCCGCGTTGCGCTCGGGGTCCAGCTCGACCCCGGCGAAGCCCAGCGTCGCCACGGCCCCCGCGCGGACGGCGGCGGAGTTCTCGCCGACGCCGGCGGTGAAGGAGATGACGTCCACGCCGTTCAGCTGGGCGAGGTAGGCGCCGGCGTAGGCGCGCAGGCGGTGGATGTAGACGTCGAACGCGAGCTGCGCGGCGGGGTCGCCCTCGGCGCGGCCCTTCTCGATGTCGCGCATGTCGGAGACGCCGGCGATGCCCAGAATGCCGGAACGCTTGTTCAACAGCGTGTCGAGGTCGCCGATGCCCATGTCGGCGCGGCGGGCGAGGTGGAACAGCACCGCGGGGTCGAGGTCGCCGGACCGCGTGCCCATGACCAGGCCCTCCAGCGGGGTGAGCCCCATCGAGGTGTCGACGGACCGCCCTCCCTCGATGGCCGCGGCCGACGCGCCGTTGCCGAGGTGGAACACGATCTGGCGCAGCTCGCCGAGCGGACGCCCGACGAAGGCCGCGGCGGCCTCGCTGACGAACTTGTGGCTGGTGCCGTGGAAGCCGTAGCGGCGGATGCGGTGCGCCGCGGCCACCTCCCGGTCGATGGCGTAGGTGAACGCCTCCGGGGCCAGCGACTGGTGGAACGCGGTGTCGAAGACCGCGACGTGGGGCACGTCGGGGAAGGCCGTCTTCGCCGCGCGGATGCCGGCGAGGTTGGCCGGGTTGTGCAGCGGCGCGAGCACGGACAGCTCGTCGATGTTGATCTCGACGAGCGGCGTGACGACGGTGGGCTCGAAGAACCGGGCGCCGCCGTGGACGACGCGGTGGCCCACCGCGGTCGGCGGGTGCGCGTCCAGCGAGGGCCCGTGCGCGGCGAACGCGTCCAGCATGACCGCGAAGCCCGCCGTGTGGTCGGGGATCTCGCGCTCGATGCGGCTGGTGGCGTCCGTCACCGTCGGCGCCGGGGACGACCCGTCGCCGGCCAGGGCCGCCGCGGCGACCGTGTGCGTGGCGACGCCCGTGCCCTCGCCGATGCGCTCGACGAGCCCGGATGCCAGGACCGCCTCCGTGCTCATGTCGAGGAGCTGGTACTTGAACGACGACGAGCCGCTGTTGACGACGAGGACCACGCTCACTGCGCGCCCCCCTGCGCCTGGATCGCGGTGATCGCGATCGTGTTGACGATGTCGTCGACGAGCGCCCCGCGGGACAGGTCGTTGATCGGCTTGTTCAGGCCCTGCAGCACCGGGCCGATGGCGACGGCCCCGGCGGAGCGCTGCACCGCCTTGTACGTGTTGTTGCCGGTGTTGAGGTCGGGGAAGACGAAGACGGTCGCGCGGCCGGCGACGTCGGAGCCCGGCATCTTGGCCTTCGCGACGGCGGCGTCGGCCGCGGCGTCGTACTGGATCGGTCCCTCGACGAGGAGCTCCGGGGCCCGCTCGCGGACGAGGGCGGTCGCGGCGCGGACCTTCTCGACATCGGCGCCCGTGCCCGACTCCCCCGTCGAGTACGACAGCATCGCCACGCGCGGCTCGATGCCGAACTGCTCGGCCGTCGCCGCGGACGACACCGCGATGTCGGCGAGCTGCTCGCTCGTCGGGTCGGGGATGACGGCGCAGTCGCCGTAGACGAGCACGCGGTCGGCGAGGGCCATGAGGAAGACGCTGGAGACGACCGAGACGCCCGGCGCGGTCTTGATGATCTCGAAGGCCGGGCGGATGGTGTGGGCCGTGGTGTGCGCGGCACCCGAGACCATCCCGTCCGCCAGCCCGAGGTGCACCATCAGCGTGCCGAAGTACGACACGTCGGTGACGGTGTCGGCGGCCTGCGCGTAGGTGACGCCCTTGTGCGCGCGCAGCCGCTCGTACTCGGTGGCGAACTTGTCGACGTGCACGGCGTCGAAGGGGCTGAGCACCTCGGCGTCGCGGATGTCGATGCCCAGCTCGATGGCGCGCCCGCGCACCTCGATCGGCTCGCCGAGGATGGTCAGGTCGGCGATGCCGCGGGAGAGCACCGTGGCGGCGGCGCGGAGGACGCGGTCGTCGTTGCCTTCGGGCAGGACGATCCGGCGCTTGTCGCTGCGGGCGCGGTCGACCAGCCCGTACTCGAACATGAGTGGGGTGACGACGCTCGTCCGGGCCACCCCGAGCTCGCGCGTGAGCAGCTCGGTGTCGACGTGGCGCTCGAACATCGCCAGCGCCGTGTCGTACCGGCGCTGCGAGTCGGCGGCGAGACGCCCGCGGGTGTTCATGATGCGCACGGCCGTGTCGTACGTGCCGAGGTCGGTCGCGATGATCGGCAGCGGCGATCCGAGGCCGTCGATGAGGCGGACGATGGTGTCGGGCAGCTCGAAGCCGCCGTTGAGCACGATCGCCGCCAGCGACGGGAACGTGCCGGACGCGTTGGCCAGCAGGGTGGCCAGCAGCACCTCGGTGCGGTCGGCCGGGATGACGATGACCGCGGACTCCTTCAGGCGCGGCAGCACGTTCACCATCGACATGCCCGCGACGACCACGCCGAGCACCTCCCGGGTGAGCAGCTCGGGGTCGCCCTTGATGAGCTCGCCCTCCACCGACCGGAGCACCCCGCGCACCGACGGCGCGATGAGGAACCGGTCCTCCGGGAGCGCCCAGACGGGTACGGCGCGACGGTCCCCCGCGGCCGGGACCGGCGAGACGTCCACGACATGGCGGACGGATGCCACGACCTCGTCCAGCCGTTCGGCATCGGCGCGGTTCACGATGACGGCGGCGAGCTCGGCCCGCTCGTGCAGCAGCTCGGGGAGTGCGAGGGCGGCGATCTGCCCGACCTCCTGCGGCGTCCGGGACACGGACAGACCGAGCGTCTCTCCCTGTCCCTGCTGCGCGCGGCCGCCGAGGACGAGCAGCACCGGCGCGCCGAGGTTCGCCGCGATGCGGGCGTTGTAGGCCAGCTCGGCGGGGCTGCCGACGTCGGTGTAATCGCTGCCGATGACGACGACCGCGTCGCACTGCGCCTCGACGGCCTTGTACCGCTCGACGATGCGGGCGAGCGCGGCGTCGGCGTCGTCGCGGACGTCGTCGTAGGTGACGCCCACGCACTCGTCGTAGTCGAGCCCGACGCCGTCGTGGTCGAGCAGCATCTCGAGGACGTAGTCGCGCTCAGCGGTCGAGCGGGCGATGGGGCGGAACACCCCCACCCGCGGGGTCACGCGGCTGAGCGCGTCGAGCACGCCCAGAGCGACGGTGGACTTGCCCGAGTGTCCTTCGGCTGACGTGATGTAGATGCTCTGCGTCACGCGACCAGACTATTGCGGGCCTCGGACACGGCCACGGGGTTGCTTCGGCGTCGAGTCATCGGAATCGGTGCGGGGCG